>NZ_QKNZ01000129.1:0-3005 GCF_014156605.1 Flavobacterium sp. SOK18b | reverse complement strand
TACTAATAATAAGAAAACTCCCGATTAAAGGAGTTTTAGTATTGATAATATCTATAATTAAAAAAGTGATTTTCTAATTTAATAAAGCAAGCACTTTTTCGTTTTTTTCTACATTTTTCAATTCTGATAAAACTGCTTCAAATAAAACTAGGTTTTGAGCATCATTTTTCAAATTCAAAATTGCAGCCATTCGAACTGACGGCAGTTGACTTTTTAACGACATCGTATAAAATTTTTGAACCAAATCTGCATCAAACGAATTAATTTCAACTTTATCAGAATATTGAACAATCAAATTAGCAAACAACAAAGCATTGTTATCATTTTTGATATTTTTGGTAACCGTTTGCACTAACAAACTATAGTTATCAACACTCTTAATGTTTTCAGTAATAGGAATTAAAAGAGAAGCTGCAGCAGTTTCATCCTTTTCTTTAACGTACTTATTCAGATCTTTTTGAGTGTTCATCAAAAGATTTTCATCTTTTTTGCCTTTTTCTTCCCAAGCATCTTTTAATCCAACAGTTTTGTTGAAAATAATGGTCTCAGCCGTACTATCTTTATCAACATTAAAATAACCTAAACGTTGAAATTGAAACTTATCACCAGCTTTCACAGTAGCTAAACTAGGCTCTACATATCCTTTTACAACTTGAAGTGAATTCGGATTCATGAAATCCAAGAAGTTTTTATCTTTATGACTGTCAGGTGCTTGGTCTAAAAATAATCGATCATACAAACGAACTTCAGTTTCCAAAGCATGAGCTACCGAAACCCAATGCAAGGTACCCGCAACTTTACGTTGGCTGGCTTCGCTTCCACTTCCACTCTTACTATCTGCATCATAAGTAGCGTGAATTTCAAGAATTTCTCCTGAATTATCTTTTACAACTGATTCACCTTTAATTATATAGGCATTTTTTAAACGTACTTCACGACCAATACTTAATCTAAAAAATTTAGCAGGCGCATCTTCTAAAAAGTCTTCTCTTTCAATAAACAAAGTTTTTGAAAATGGTACTTTTCTGAACCCAGCACTTTCATCTTCTTGATTATTTTCAGCATCCAACCACTCTTCTTGACCTTCAGGATAATTAGTAATGATCAATTTAACTGGATCTAAAACAGCCATTACTCGTGGCGCAGTTTTGTTTAAATCTTCGCGTAAGCAAAATTCTAACAATGAATAATCGATAATATTTTCACGCTTTGCAACTCCGATAATTTCGCAAAATTTACGAATAGAATTAGCAGTATAACCACGTCTACGTAAACCTGAAATAGTAGGCATTCTAGGATCATCCCAACCGTTTACAAAATTTTCTTGAACCAATTGGAGTAATTTACGCTTACTCATTACAGTATAATTCAAGTTCAAACGAGCAAATTCATATTGATTTGGACGCACTTTCGTATCGTCATAAATTTGATCCAAAAACCAATTGTACAACTCACGGTGCATTACAAATTCTAGGGTACAAATCGAATGTGAAATTTGTTCTATAAAATCGCTTTCTCCATGAGCATAATCATACATAGGATAGATTTTCCAATCGTTTCCTGTTCTATGATGATGACGATGTAACACTCTATACATCAAAGGATCACGCATCAACATATTGGTAGAAGCCATATCAATTTTGGCACGCAAAACATGACTTCCTTCCGGAAAATCACCATTTTTCATACCTTCAAATAAAGTTAAATTTTCTTCAACTGAACGATTTCTATAAGGTCCATCAACACCTGGTTGCGTTGGTGTACCTTTTTGAGCAGCCATTTCTTCAGAAGATTGACTATCTACATACGCCTTTCCATTTTTAATCATCATTACAGCCCAATCATACAATTGCTGAAAGTAATCAGATGCGTAACGTTCATCAGCCCATTTGAAACCCAACCATTCTAGGTCTTCTTTAATAGCATCAACATACTCCTGCTCTTCTTTGGCTGGATTAGTATCATCAAAACGTAGATTAACTGGAGCATTGTACTTTAGACCTAATCCAAAATTCAAGCATATAGATTTGGCATGGCCAATGTGCAAATAACCATTTGGCTCTGGTGGAAAACGAAAACGTAATTTATCTTGAGGAAAACCGTTTGTTAAACTGTCTTCAATGATTTGTTCTATAAAATGGAGTGATTTTTCTTCAGTTGACATCTTTTTGTTTTATTTTAGCAAAGATAAAAAAAACTTTAAGGTTTGAGTTTAATGTTTACAACGAAACCAATTAATAGCTGGGATTTCAGCAGTATCTTTATACTTAAAACTAACAATCAAAAATGGGAATAATAAAACTTAAAAATATCAGAACGTTCTCTTACCACGGTTGCTTGATCGAGGAGGGAAAAATAGGATCAGACTATCTCGTTAATCTTGAAGTAAAAACAGATTTACGTAAATCAAGTATATCTGACGATTTAAAAGATACAGTAGATTATGTGCTGTTAAACCGCATTGTTGTTGAAGAAATGGATATACGATCAGACTTATTAGAGCATGTAGCACATAGAATTGTAAATCGTATTTTCAATGAAATTGCGGCTATATCAAGAATTGTCGTTCAGGTTTCAAAACTAAATCCTCCTATTGGTGGTGACGTTGAAGCAGTTACTATTGAAATGGAAGAATATAGAAATTAATTTCTGTTATTCTTAATAAAGAAAATTACTTTGTAATAGAATTATATGCTTTATTTAGAAATTGAAACTTGCATTTAAGAAATTTTATAGTACATTTGCAAACCAATTAAATATTGGCGTCGTGGCCGAGCGGCTAGGCTGGGCTCTGCAAAAGCTCCTACTCCGGTTCGAATCCGGACGATGCCTCTAAAACCTTCAAGGAAACTTGAGGGTTTTTTTGTGATTTATCTTTAGAAAAAATATAGTAAAATAATGGTTCGAATCCATCCCGAAGCTTCGTAGATGCCACTAAAACTTTCAAGGACATGAACAAAGTAAATTGGCGTAGTAAAATTGAAGTTTTTTTGTGATTTATTTTT
>NZ_QKNZ01000128.1:0-28092 GCF_014156605.1 Flavobacterium sp. SOK18b | reverse complement strand
ACACTACATCCTTTTTTTATGTTGAAATTTTAGGAGTTTAAGAGTTTAATATTTACAGGAAGAAATCTTTAGAATTTCCACAGATAAAAATAATCTGAAATTGAATGTTCTAATCTAGGATATACTATATTTTTCATTTCTCTATGTATTAAAAAAAAACCGAAGCAATTTGCTTCGGTTTAATTATATTATAAAGATAATTTTTAAATGAAAGATTACATCATCCCTGGCATTCCACCGCCCATTGGCATTCCACCACCAGCGTTTTCTTCTTTAATGTCAATTAGAGCACACTCTGTAGTTAAGATCATACCAGCTACTGATGCCGCATTTTCTAAAGCTACACGAGTTACTTTTTTAGGATCAATAATTCCAGCAGCAAGCATATCTACATATTCGTCAGTTTTAGCATTATATCCAAAATCTCCTGAACCCTCAGCTACTTTTGCTACTACTACTGAACCTTCAAGACCAGCATTTTCTACAATAGTTCTCAACGGAGCTTCTACAGCGCGGGATACAATTTGTATTCCAGTTGCTTCATCAGCATTATCTGCAATTATGGTGCTTAAAACATTTTTAGCTCTTAATAATGCAACACCACCACCAGCAACAATACCTTCTTCTACTGCAGCACGAGTTGCGTGTAAAGCATCATCAACTCTGTCTTTCTTTTCTTTCATTTCAACTTCAGATGCTGCTCCTACATAAAGTACAGCAACACCACCAGCTAATTTAGCCAAACGCTCTTGTAATTTTTCTTTATCGTAATCAGATGTTGTAGCTTCCATCTGTCCTTTGATTTGGTTTACACGGTTTTTAATCATGTCCGCATCTCCAGCACCACTTACAATAGTTGTATTGTCTTTATCGATAGTTACTTTTTTAGAAGTACCCAACATTTCAATCGTTGTGTTTTCAAGTGTATACCCTCTTTCTTCAGAAATTACAGTTCCACCAGTTAAAATAGCGATGTCTTCTAACATTGCTTTTCTTCTGTCACCAAAACCAGGTGCTTTAACAGCAGCAATTTTTAAAGCTCCTCTTAATTTGTTTACAACTAATGTTGATAAAGCTTCTCCATCTACATCTTCAGCAATGATCAATAATGGTTTACCTGATTGAGCTACGGGCTCAAGAACTGGTAATAATTCTTTTAGTGAAGAAACTTTTTTGTCGTATAAAAGGATATATGGATTCTCTAATTCTACTTCCATTTTTTCAGAATTAGTCACAAAGTATGGAGAAAGGTATCCTCTGTCAAATTGCATTCCTTCTACTACATCAACATACGTATCAGTTCCTTTTGCTTCTTCAACCGTAATCACTCCTTCTTTTCCAACTTTTGCGAAAGCAGTAGCGATTAACTCACCAATTACTTCGTCATTGTTAGCAGAAATTGAAGCAATTTGTTTGATTTTCTCAGAATCACTTCCTACTACTTTTGCTTGCTGTGCTAAGTCGGCAACGATAGCTTCAACCGCTTTATCAATTCCTCTTTTTAAGTCCATTGGATTTGCTCCAGCAGCTACGTTTTTCAAGCCTTCTTTTACGATTGCTTGTGCCAAAACAGTTGCAGTTGTAGTTCCGTCTCCTGCTAAATCATTTGTTTTAGAGGCTACTTCTTTTACCATTTGAGCTCCCATGTTTTCTAATGGGTCTTTCAATTCAATTTCTTTGGCTACAGTAACACCATCTTTGGTTACGTTTGGACCTCCGAATGCTTTTCCAATGATTACATTACGTCCTTTTGGACCAAGGGTTACTTTTACAGCATTTGCTAATGCATCAACACCACGTTTTAATCCGTCACGTGCTTCTATATCAAATTTTATATCTTTTGCCATTTTTTCAAAAATTGTTTAATTGTTTTAAGTATTGAAAGTTTCAATTTTTTTATTCCCTTTATGGGATTCTCTAGACTATACTATTGCTAGAATATCGTCTTCACGCATAATTAAGTAGTCAACACCTTCTAGTTTCAATTCTGTACCAGCATATTTGCCATAAAGTACGGTATCTCCAATTTTCACTGTCATCGTGTGCTCTTTGGTTCCGTTTCCTACTGCAACAACGGTTCCTTTTTGAGGTTTTTCCTTTGCTGTATCAGGAATATAGATACCAGAAGCAGTTTTTGTTTCAGCAGCCATAGGTTCAATTAGAACTCTATCCGAAAGTGGTTTAATGTTTAAATTCATGGTCGTATGTTTTTATATAAAATTAAAAAGTTGTGATTAACGTTTTTCAGAAATTGTGCCATCTTGCTTGAACTGACATATTTTCCTAAAAAAAATGCCAGCTTTGACAGGCTGGCATTTAATATATATGTGATATTATTTATTTTGCTGGAGCTGGAGCTGCTGGAGCGTTTTGTACTGGTGCAGCAGGCGCAGTAGTACTTGTGTTTTCAATTATTTTAGAATCAGTATCACTTAGTGTTCCTGTAAAACTTAAACTTGAAAACAAAATCAATAATATAAGAACCGTTGCTAAAGTCCATGTACTTTTATCTAAAAAATCAGTTGTTTTTTGAACTCCACCTAGCATTTGAGAACCTCCAATGTTTGAAGATAATCCTCCACCTTTAGGGTTTTGAACCATTATGACTACGATTAATAAAAAACATACTATAGTTATTAAAACTAAAAAAATTGAAAATGTGCTCATTGTTTAATTATTATTATGTTGTAAAATCTTAATATCCGAAATGCGGTTCGCAAAGAAACTACTTTTTTCTGGATATTTCAAAATTAATATTTCATAAGCTTGAATTGCTTTTTGATATTTTTTTTGTTCTAAATATACTCGTGCGAGCGTTTCTGTCATTAATGATGAATTATCAGTAGTATTGATATCAATGGTAATAGGTATTGATACACCATGCTTTCCAGGTGTGATTTTGGGACTGGTCTCTATAAACTTGTCAATTAGTTCTAGTTTTTTTCTTTTTTCCTCATCCATTAAAGTTTCTGGTTCTGGTGCTGTTTCGTCACGTTTTATTGGCTCGGTACGAGATAATTGAAGCCATTCCTGAAACGAATGTTGTTCTTGTTTTGAAAAATCAAGTGGAGTTCCTATGGCTAGTTTTTCCTCTATTTGGTGGGATTGTTCCTCGGGCGCTACAGTGCTAGATTTAGAAATTGAGGTTAAAATCGATTCTTCAAGAGTATTAATTTTTTGATCTAATTTTTTTTCTGGAACAATTGTTTCGCTGTCAATTACTTGAATTTCTAGCATTTCTTTAGCTTTCTTTTCATACAAACTAGTATGTATTGAAATAAAAGTATCAGATGTTATAAAGTCAAACAATATTGATCGGTCTGTGGTATAGGCAGCAGTGCGTTTTAAGGCATTGTTGTACTTGTAACTGTCTTGGTTGTAAAGCCCTTTAAGCTGTAATGCTCGTGCACTTTGAAAATACGGAAATTCATCTATTACCTTTTCTAAATCTTGTGTTTGTTGCACATGAATAGTATCCGGTTTATTAATGATATGGATAAAGTCAGTTACATTCATTTTTTAATTGTTCAATGTTCGGTAATCTCTTTTTTGCTAGAGTTTTTATTCAGTGCTCAAAATGGATTTATGAACTAATTTTTTAATAGATCTTAATTTACCATTTAGCTAATGACTCATTAAATATTTCTTGAGTAATTCTTTCAAAAATTTCTTTTAAGGCATTATTCAAAGTTGCTCCGGTAAGCTGTTGGTCTGCGGGATAATCAAAAAAGAAGGAGAATGGTTTTTCAAAATTATCTGTTTCTTTCTTCTTGTTTGTGAAACGAACATTAACTCTAATAGTTAGTCTATTTTGAGCAGCACGTTGATCAGCAGTTGCTGTCATTGGACTAATTCTGTAATCTATAATTTCTCCTTCGTAACTCAAATCGGCACCATTTTTTACCAAGTTTAAATTAGTCTGATTTTGAATTAAGTCTTGAAGTTCAAGTGTAAATGTTCTGTCAATACCAGGTTCAATAAGTTCAGCATTGTTTTGAAAAAAACCTACCTGAAACGTTTCGGCATCAATTTTACCGGTCCCCGTGAAGTTGTAAACAGAGCACCCTTGTAATGAGGAAACGAGTAGGATAACAAATATAAATTTTAAGTATTTCATGTAAAAGAGTAATAGTTAATTTCTGTTTGTTTGACCTGTTAAGTCTAATAACATTGAGTTACAAGTCAAATTGTTTGATTTTTCTATATAAAGTGCGCTCCGATATTCCTAATTCATCTGCTGCTGCCTTGCGTTTTCCTTTATTTTTTTCCAATGATTTTTTGATCATTTCTATTTCTTTCTGCTCTAGTCTCAAAGTTTCTTCCTCCTCGATTGTTTCGGCAAATAAATAGTTCTCTTCTGGTTCTTGGTACAAACTTTCGTTATTCAAAGTTGTAATTTGGTTGTTTCTAGGAGATTCTTCAAAGTCTATTTCATTATCATTTTCGTTTGAGCCGTAAATCTTTTTGATCAAACTTTGATTCGTCTCTTGTACTTTTGAACTCCCATTCTGAATCAGTTCCAAAGTCAATTTTTTCAAATCATTCAAATCACTTTTCATATCAAAAAGGACTTTGTATAAAATCTCTCTTTCCGTACTGAAATCGTTTTCACTTTTTTTATCCTTGATTACGGATGGTAAGTTGCTGCCTTGTTCTGGCAAGTAAGATTGCAATGTAGTAGCTGTAATATCTCTGCTTGTCTCTAAAACTGAAATTTGTTCAGCCACATTTCGTAACTGGCGAATGTTACCGCTCCAACGGAATTTTTGCAACACTTGTACAGCACTTTCCTCTAATTTTAGTGGTGGCATTTTATACTTGTGTGCAAAATCAGCAACAAACTTTCTGAATAATAAGTGAATGTCGTCTTTTCTATCTCTTAAAGGAGGTAAGGTGATATCAACGGTACTCAATCTGTAGTATAAATCTTCTCTGAATTTTCCTTTTTCAATGGCATCAAATAAATTTACATTGGTAGCAGCCACAATTCGAACATCAGTTTTCTGTACCTGAGAAGAACCTACCTTAATAAACTCACCATTTTCAAGAACACGCAATAAGCGTACTTGTGTGGTAAGTGGTAATTCTCCCACTTCATCAAGGAAAATGGTGCCTCCATCAGCCACTTCAAAGTAGCCTTCTCTGGTACTTGTAGCGCCCGTAAAGGCTCCTTTCTCGTGACCAAAGAGCTCACTATCTATAGTTCCCTCGGGAATTGCTCCACAGTTTACGGCAATGTATTTTCCGTGTTTTCTATGCGAAAGGGAGTGTATGATTCTCGGTATATTTTCTTTACCCACGCCGCTCTCACCGGTTACTAGCACAGTGATATCAGTAGGGGCAACTTGTATGGCTTTTTCTATGGCACGATTGAGTTTTGGGTCATTCCCAATAATTTCAAAGCGCTGTTTTATTGACTGAACTGATTCCATTTTATTTTTGTTTAAAGTTTTGTTAGTTTCAAGTTTCAGGTTTCACAATGAAACTTAAATCTTAACTTTTCAAACTTTTCTTAATTCATATCACTCAAACCAACTGCTATTCCTTTTAACGTTCCAGAGGTGCAGCTTTCAATTTTTACATTAACAAAATCTCCAATGTTGTAATTCTCTTTTGGAAAAACTACCGTTATACTCTGCGAATTTCTTCCAGAGAATTCTTCTGTTGATTTTTTAGAAACTTTTTCGACTAAAACTTCTACTGTTTGACCTATGAATTCTTCACTTCTAAACCAAGCGTGTTTTTGTTGTAAATCTACAATTTCTTGCAATCTACGGGCTTTAGTTTCATCGTTAACATCATCTTCCATTTTTCTTCCAGCCAATGTCCCTGGACGCTCCGAATACGAATACATATAACCAAAATTATACTTCACGTACTCCATTAAACTCATTGTGTCTTTATGATCTTCTTCAGTTTCTGTGGGAAAACCCGCTATCATGTCTTGCGAAATAGAGCAATTCGGAATTATAGTCCTAATTCTATCTATCAAAGTCATGTATTCTTCACGAGTATGCAAACGGTTCATTTCTTTGAGGATTCGGTTGCTTCCAGACTGAACCGGTAAATGAATGTGTTTGCAAATATTAGGATGCTTAGCAATAACATGCAATACACTTTCATGCATGTCTTGTGGATTAGAAGTTGAAAATCGAATTCTCATTTTAGGGAAACCTACAGCAACCATCTCAAGCAATTGATCAAAATCAACAGCTGTAGCTTTTTGCATTTCGCTAGCATTTTCGAAATCTTTTTTCAAACCACCACCGTACCACAGGTAGCTGTCTACGTTTTGTCCGAGTAAGGTAATTTCTTTAAAACCTTTGTCCCATAAGTCTTGAATCTCTGCTATGATGCTTTGGGGTTCACGGCTGCGTTCTCGGCCACGGGTAAATGGCACTACACAAAAAGTACACATGTTATCGCAACCACGAGTAATCGAAACTAAGGCCGTAATCCCGTTGCTCATTAATCTTACCGGTGAAATATCACCATAGGTTTCGTCTTTTGATAAAATAACATTTATGGCATCTCTACCTTCCTCAACTTCTTGTAATAAATTGGGTAAATCTTTGTAAGCATCTGGACCTACAACAAGATCTACAATTTTTTCTTCCTCAAGAAATTGACTTTTCAAACGTTCTGCCATACAGCCCAAAACCCCAACTTTCATTTTAGGGTTAATGCGTTTTACGGCATTGTATTTCTCTAAACGTTTTCTAATGGTTTGCTCTGCTTTATCGCGAATAGAACAGGTATTTACAAGAACTAAGTCGGCATCCTCCAGAACTTGTGTGGTATTATATCCATTTCCAGATAAAATGGAAGCTACAATCTCGCTATCCGAAAAATTCATCGCGCAGCCGTAGCTTTCTATAAAAAGTTTCTTTGTATTCTCAGGTTTGTTTTCTAAAACAAGACTTTCGCCTTGTTTGCTTTCTTCAATAATCTTTTCCATGCTATTTTTTCAAAGGACAAAGATAAGCTAAAACAAATAAATGTGACAACTTGTCAGATTAAGAATTAACAGTATTTTAAGTTTGATTTTTTATAACTATTCCTGTTTTCAATTTAATCTTTCTCTTGAGGTTTGCTAAAAAAAAGATTTTTCTCTGATGATTATTTTAAACGGGAAATACCACTTTTTTTTGCTTACATATTTAGTGTTTAATTTAAATTCGATTAATCTTAAATGCAATATAGGTAGTATTTAGTAAACATACCTAAAAGGGTTTATTGACTACATGAAAGTAGCTATGAATAAGGGTCAATTAATTCAAATGTTATTTCAAAAGCTTAATATTTAAAAAAAATAGATACTTTTGTCCCAGAAAAATAGACGAATGGCAAAGAATTTAGTTATAGTAGAGTCCCCAGCAAAGGCAAAAACAATCGAAAAATTCCTAGGTGCAGATTATCAAGTGGAGTCCAGTTACGGGCACATTGCTGATCTACCTTCTAAGGAAATAGGAGTAGATGTAGATCATAATTTTAAGCCTAAGTATGAGGTTTCTGCAGATAAAAAAGCCTTGGTCACCAAGCTGAAAGGGTTAGCTAAGAAAGCCGATATGGTATGGTTAGCAAGTGATGAGGATCGTGAGGGTGAAGCTATTTCTTGGCACCTTGCCGAAGAGCTTAATTTAGATAAAAACAAAACCAAAAGAATTGTTTTTCACGAAATTACAAAAACAGCTATTCTTAAAGCAATTGATAATCCTAGAGAGATTGACTATAATTTAGTTAATGCACAACAAGCGAGACGTGTTTTAGACCGTTTAGTTGGTTATGAATTATCTCCTGTATTGTGGAGAAAAATTAAAGGAGGTTTATCTGCGGGTCGTGTTCAGTCAGTATCTGTACGTTTAATTGTAGAACGCGAACGAGAAATTCAAAATTTCAAAGCCGTTGCAACCTACTCAGTTGTTGCCGAGTTTACAAATGAGTCTGGAAAAATATTTAAGGCTAAATTGCCTAAAAATTTTAATACAAAACAAGAAGCTCAAGATTTTTTAAACAAAAATATTGGTTCTACATATAAGGTTGCAGATTTAGAAACAAAACCTACCAAAAAATCTCCAACAGGTCCTTTTACTACTTCTACTTTACAACAAGAAGCTGCGCGTAAACTGTATTTACCGGTAGGCATAACCATGCAACTTGCACAACGTTTGTACGAAGCGGGATTGATTACCTACATGAGAACGGATAGTGTTAACCTGTCAAAAGATGCAATGGAAGCTGCTCAAGCCGAAATTATCAAATCTTATGGTAAAGAGTTTTCTAAGCCAAGAACTTTTGTGAATAAAAGTAAAGGAGCACAAGAGGCGCACGAGGCAATTCGTCCCACTGATATGTCACGTCATACGGTAGACATTGACCGTGATCAAGCACGTTTGTATGATTTAATTTGGAAAAGAACATTGGCCTCGCAAATGAGTGACGCGCAATTGGAACGTACCAATGTGAAAATTGAAGCGAGCAATCACAATGAAATATTCACTGCATCTGGAGAGGTATTGCTTTTTGAAGGTTTCTTAAAAGTCTATCTGGAAGGTCATGATGATGATGAGGAAGAGCAGGAGGGAATGTTGCCTGCAATGAAAGTGAACGAAAAATTACAAAATAATTATATCACAGCAACCGAGAGGTATTCTAGAGCTCCAGCTCGTTTTACCGAAGCTTCTTTGGTGAAAAAATTAGAGGAACTAGGAATAGGTCGTCCATCTACTTATGCGCCTACAATTTCAACCATCATTAACAGGAATTACGTTGAAAAAGGAAATCTAGACGGTCAAGAGCGTAATTATACGCAGTTGATTTTGCAATCTGGTAAGCTAGATGAGAAGGCGCTTAAAGAAAATACTGGATCAGATAAAGGGAAATTAGTACCTACTGATATCGGAACCATTGTAACTGACTTCCTTGTTAAGAATTTCGGAAATATACTAGATTACAATTTTACGGCAAAAGTAGAGCAAGACTTTGATGAAATCGCTGAAGGAAATATAGTTTGGACCAAAATGATGCAGGAGTTTTACGATCAATTTCACCCTACTGTAAAAGATGTAGAAGCGAATGCTGAGCGTGAAAGTGGCGAAAGAATTCTAGGCACTGACCCTAAAACAGGAAAACCAGTATCGGTTCGTTTAGGGAAATTTGGACCCATGGCTCAAATAGGAGCACCTGATGATGAAGATAAAAAGTTCGCCAGTTTGATGAACGATCAAAACATTGGTAACATTACCCTTGAAGAAACCTTGAATTTATTTTTATTGCCTAAGAATTTAGGAGAGTATAAAGGAGAAGAAGTTGAGGTGAGTAACGGTCGTTATGGTCCTTATATTCGTCATGGCGCTGCATTTGTATCTTTGCCAAAAGGAGAGAACCCATTAGATGTTGATTATAAAAGAGCTCAAGAATTAATTGATGAAAAAGCCTTGGCAGATGCGCCTATAGCTGTTTATAAAGGTGAGGGAGTTCAGAAAGGTGTTGGTCGTTTTGGGGCTTTTATCAAATGGAGCGGATTATTTATCAATGTGAGCAAAAAATACAATTTTGATAATTTATCTCAATCAGATATTGAAGCCTTGATAGAAGATAAGCTTCAAAAAAATATAGATAAAGTATTACACAATTGGGAAGACGAAGGAATTCTTGTAGAAAAAGCACGTTGGGGTCGATCTGTGATTACAAAAGGCAAAATTAAAATTGAGTTAAGTAAAGATGTAGACGCGTCAAAACTAACACTTGAAGAAGTTCAAGAAATGATTGCCAAAAAAACACCTGTTAAAAAAGTAGCTGCTAAAAAAGCACCTGCAGCAAAGGCAACTACAAAAAAGGCAGCCGTTAAAAAACCTGCCGTTAAAAAGAAATAATTAATAATTTAATTTATTCGCTACACAGTTCTAAGGAAATAGTGTAGTGAAGATGAAAAATGAATAAATGGAATTTGATTTTTTAAAACCCGTTGATGATGAGGTTCTAGAATATTGTTATGGATTGACTTCACAGCAACTTGGGAGTAAAGTTGTGATGCATACACAGGATCAATTTCCAGATGTAAACAAAATCAAATTAGCAATTATAGGAGTTTTAGATAATAGAGGGCAATCTTTTGAAACTAAGAATGTATGTTTAATTTCTTTAAGAAAGGAGCTTTATAGCTTATTCCCTGGCAACTGGGAAACGTCAATTGCTGATTTAGGGAATATACTAGCTGGAAATACAGTATCCGACACACATTTTGCTGTCAAAAAAATTGCATCAGAACTCTTGAAATCAGGAGTTATTCCTATTATCTTGGGAGGTTCTCAAGATATTACCTACGGTCTGTATAGAGCTTATGACGTGCTGGAACAAATGGTAAATATTGTAGCAATAGATAGTAAATTTGATTTTGGAAAAGATGAAGAGGAGTTGTCCTCAACTTCTTATTTAACAAAAATAATTGTTGATGAACCAAATAATCTATTCAATTATTGTAATTTAGGATATCAAACGTATTTTAATTCTCAAGAAGAAATTGATTTAATTGAAAAATTATTTTTTGATGCCTATCGTCTTGGAGAAGTTTCAAGTAATATAGTAATTACAGAACCCGTTTTTAGAGATGCAGATCTTGTAAGTATTGATTTAAGTGCTGTTAAATCTTCGGATTCTGGAAATTTCACTTCATTTCAGCCTAATGGTTTTAATGGTAAAGAAATATGTTCTTTGGCCCGTTATGCGGGTATTAGTGATAAGGTAAGTTCTTTTGGTGTTTTTAATTTTAATGGAACTCATCAAGAATCAATACTTGTTGCGCAAATAATTTGGTATTTTATTGAGGGAGTTCAATATAGATCAAATGAATATCCTTTTGGCAGTAAAGAGTCTTATTTAAAGTACATTGTGCCACTGGATGAAGAAGAATTGATTTTTTATAAAAGCGATAAAACAGAAAGATGGTGGATTGAAATACCATTTATTTCAAATGTTAATAATAAATTAAAAAGAAATACGTTATTACCATGTTCATACGATGAATACCTCCTTGCATGCAATAATGAGTTGCCAGAAAGGTGGTGGAAAGCACAAAGAAAAAATCTTATTTAGAGATATTTAACATAGATATATGATTTTTTTATAAAAAGCGATTTGTTTAGTATAAAAAAATTGTTTTTGTTAAAAATAATAAATAGGTTTACACCCTCAAATTTAATGAATAGATAACCGAAATTATATGAATAAGTTCATAGCTTTTACGACGATTTTAACCCTATTGATTAGCTGTGCTAAATCAAGTGATAAAGGGGAATTAGTTGGTATTAATGGTGGAAAGTGGCACCCTGAGAAACCATACGGAATGACTTTAGTCCCTGGAGGCTCATTTATTATGGGTAAATCTGATGCAGATTTAGCGAATGTTGAGGATGCTCCTACAAAAACAGTAACGGTACGTTCATTTTACATGGACGAAACTGAAATTACAAATAGTGAATACCGTCAGTTTGTAGAATGGGTTAAAGATTCAACTATAAGAGTTAAATTAGCAATAATGGCTGATTTAAATGGTCAACCTGCTACAACAGGATCTGGTAAAGGAAGTAAATCAGGAAGTATAGCTGATTATGCTTTTAGCGATTCAGATCCTACTAAAATGACTGCATATGACAAATATATGTATGATAATTATTATAGTATTGGTACTGAAGATGATCAATATGCTGGTAGAAAATTAAATAGAAAAGTAAAGCTTGCAAAAGGACCGAAAGAATATCCTGATGAAGCATATACTGAGGTAATGGATTCTATGTATCTTCCAATTGAAGAATCTTACAATGGTTTGAGAACAATTGACGTTAATAAATTAAAGTTTCGTTACTCTTGGATGGATATACAAGCAGCTGCAAAAGCTAAAGTAGGTCGTAGAAAAGATTTTATTAAAACAGAAGAGGTGAACGTATACCCTGATACTACTGTTTGGATTAAAGATTTCGCATACTCTTACAACGAGCCTATGCATAATGATTATTTTTGGCACAAAGCATATGGTGATTATCCAGTTGTAGGTGTTAAATGGACGCAAGCAAAAGCTTTTTGTGCTTGGAGAACATTAAATAAAAATAGTTATATTAAATCTAAAACTAAAGGTCAAGATTTAATTAATCAATTTAGATTGCCTACAGAGGCTGAGTGGGAATATTCTGCAAGAGGAGGTTTAGAATCAGCAACCTATCCATGGGGTGGACCTTACACTAAAAATGATAGAGGTTGTTTTCTTGCCAATTTCAAACCGAATAGAGGGGATTATGCTGCTGATGAGGCTTTGTATACAGTAGAAGCTAAATCATATGAGCCTAATGGTTATAATTTGTACAACATGGCTGGAAACGTATCAGAGTGGACTGACTCTGCGTATGATTCAAACGCTTATGAGTACGTTTCTTCAATGAATCCAAATGTTTTAGATGCTTCTAACAAACGTAAAGTATTACGTGGTGGATCATGGAAAGATGTTGCTTACTTTCTACAAGTTAGTACAAGAGATTATGAATATGCTGATTCTGCAAGAAGTTATATTGGCTTCAGGACTGTGCAAGATTACATGGGTCTTCAAACTACAGGAAACGTTAAGAAAAAGAAATAAATTAAACAAAAACCCAATCTATTAAAATTTAAAATTTATTATTATGGCATTATTAGGAAAAAAAGCAATGAATTTCGCTTACGGTATGGGGGCTGCGGTTGTAATCCTTGGAGCATTATTCAAAATTACTCACATTGAATATGGTATTTTAACAGGTAATTTAATGCTTACAATAGGTCTAGTTGTTGAAGCCTTGATCTTTGCATTATCTGCTTTTGAACCAGTTGATGATGAATTAGATTGGACTTTGGTATATCCTGAATTAGCTAATGGACAAGCTAAGCCAGCTGCTAAAAAAGCTGAGCCTATTGCTGATACGCAAGGTTTATTGTCACAAAAGTTAGACGCTATGCTTAAAGATGCTAAAATTGATGGTGAATTAATGGCAAGTTTAGGAAGCAGTATCAAGAATTTTGAATCAGCTGCAAAAGGAATTGCTCCTACAGTAGATTCAATTGCTTCTACAAAAAAATACAGTGAAGAGTTAACTCTTGCTGCATCTCAAATGGAATCTTTAAACAGTTTATATAAAGTACAATTGGAAAGTGCTTCTAGAAATGCTCAAATCAATGAGGAGGTAGCACAAAACAATATGAAGCTTAAAGAGCAAATGCAATCTTTAACTTCAAACTTATCTTCTTTGAATTCAGTTTACGGAGGAATGCTTTCAGCTATGAACAATAAAGGATAATTAGTTTCGAACTATTATATTAATTTAAACTAATTATTAGAAAATATGGCAGGAGGAAAACTAACCCCTAGACAGAAGATGATAAACCTGATGTACTTGGTTTTCATCGCGATGTTAGCATTAAATATGTCCAAAGAAGTATTATCTGCTTTTGGAATTATGAATGAAAAATTTGAAGGTTCTAATAGTGCAGCTGAACAATCAAACGCACAAATGTTGATGAGTTTAGATGCTAAGGCTGCTGAAGCCGGTGGTGAATTTGCTGCTGCATCTGGAACCGCTCATAAAGTAGAAGCGATTACAAAGAAATTTTACGATTACATCGCTAACATAAAAACTGATGTTTTAAAAGGAACTGAAGTTGACCCAGAAACAGGTAAATTACCTTATGAGTCAATGGATAAGGGCGATAACTTAGATCAATCATGGTTTAGTCCCGCAGGTTATTCTGCAAAAGGGAACGAAGTTGTAAAAACAGTTGAACAATATAAAGCAGATATGAAAGCTGCATTAGGAAGTAACAAAAAACTTTCTTCTATTGTTTCAGAAGTTGAATCTAAATTCTCTTTGTTGCCTGTGAAAAATAAAGACGGAATTTCAATTCCTTATTTAGATTACAATTTTAAAGGTTTTCCTGCTGTTGCTTCATTGGCCAAATTATCTGCTTGGCAAAATGATGTTAAGAAAATGGAGACTGATGTTTATAATACTTTGTTAGGAAAAGCTGCTGTTGCTGCTGCATCTTATAGTAATTATCAAGCAATAGTTGTATTAGATAAAAGTGCATATTTTCAAGGTGAGCAAGTTACTGGAAAAGTAGTTTTAGGACGTTATGATGAAAACACAAAACCAACTTCATTTTCAGGACCAGGTAAAATTGTTAACGGTCAAGCTGTAATTGCTATGACTGCTGGAAATGTGGGTGAGCAATCTATTAATGGACAGTTTACTTTCCTTGAGGATGGTAAAAACATTCCTTTGAAGTTCGCTGGTAAATATGTTGTAGTTCCTAGACCTAATTCGGCTACTATCTCTGCTGATAAAATGAATGTTGTTTATAGAGGTGTTCAAAACCCTATTACTATTTCATTTGCAGGTATTCCAGATAATCAGGTAAATGCATCAGCACCTGGATTGTCAAAAGTAGGTAACGGTAAATACGTGATGTCTCCTGGAGCTGGTAATGAAGTTATCATCAATGTTTCTGGTAAAATGGCGGATGGTAAAGTTGCATCTGATAAAAAAGTATTCAGAATAAAAGGAATTCCTGGACCAACGGGTACAATTAGAGGTGAAATGGGTGTTGTTAAAGGGCCTAAATCTAACTTAGAAGTATCTACTGTAGGAGCTAAGCTTGTTGACTTTGATTTTGAAGTAGGACTAAGTGTTATTGGTTTTAACCTTAAGGTTACTGGCCAGCCAACGGTGGTTGTACAAGGAAACAAATTGAATGCTCAGTGTAAAGCTGTACTTTCTAAAGCAGGTAGAGGTGATCAAGTTACCATTTCTGAAATAAAAACAAAACTTGACGGTGCTGGTAGTTATTTATTACCAAGAACTGCTCCAGTTATTTTTGAAATACAATAATAAATTGGATTTTATAAATCCTTTTCAATATCAATAAGAATACCACTATGAATATCAAAAATTTATTTATCGCAATCGTCGCTTTATCGGGTTGTTTTGTGTCAAGTGCACAATCCAATTTATTGAATGCGAAAACTCCAGATCAAATTGGATTAAAAACAGCTGCGCAACTTGACTCGGATAATGATAAGCCACTTGCTTATGGTTATGTTCACGATAGAGACGTGTTGATGGGTAAAACAACGTGGGAAATTATAGATCTTAGTGAAAAGATTAATTTTTCTTTGTATTTCCCTATTGATACTGCTAACATAGGTAATGATAGAAGATCTTTGTATGATGTATTGTCTAAGGCAATTAAGAATGGTAAAATAACCGAAGTATATACGGATAGTTATTTTAACACTAAAAAATCGCTTAAAGATATCCAAGCTTCATTAACAAGAATTGATACAACGGATGCGGGTAGAGAGCAAATTAATGCTGGAAGTAAAGTTTCTGAAGAGTATATTATAACTCAGAATCTTGCTGCTGAAAATGTTACACAATATAAAATAAAAGGGTATTGGTATTTTGACAAACGTCAAAGTGAATTGAAATATCGTTTGTTAGGTATTTGTCCTGTTACTCCTGATGTATATACTATGAACAGTGACGAGAAAGATTATATTGAGTTATTTTGGATCTTTTTCCCAGCGGCTAGAGAGGTATTGCATGATGCTAAAGCTTTTAATGATAAAAACTCTGCATTGCCAATTTCATTTGATCAAATTTTAAACTCAAGACGTTTTAATGCTTTTATTTATAAAGAAGAAAATGTATACGGAGACAGAAAAATCGATGAGTACATGAAAGATAATGCTCAAAATCAGTTGTTAGAATCTGAAAGAGTGAAAGATAAAATTCGAAACTTTGAATCAGATATGTGGAACTACTAGTAGTTTTCAATAAACATAAAAAACTCTTACCTTGTGGTAAGAGTTTTTTGTTTGAAGCCCTTTTCTTTAAAATTTATTTTATTTAAATGTTAGATTATATTATAGTTGGTTCTGGTTTAGCTGGTTTGTCATTTGCTGAATATGCTTTACGCAATCAAAAATCTATCATGGTTTTTGATAATAATTCTCAAAACTCATCTAAAATTGCAGGAGGTTTATATAATCCGGTTATTTTAAAGCGATTCAGTGAAGTTTGGAATGCGCAACAACAATTGGATGTGATGAATGAATTTTATACCATTTTAGAAAAAACACTCGAAAAACAATTTGATTTTAAAACTCCTATTTTAAGGAAGTTTTATTCTGTTGAAGAACAAAATAATTGGTTTTTAGCGGCAGATAAAAAAGGTTTAGAGCCTTTTCTTTCCACTAATTTGATTTATAAAAATGTAAGTGGAATAGATGCTCCTTTTGGCTATGGAGAAGTTTTACAAACGGGTTATGTTGACACTTCTTTTTTTTTAGAATCTTTCTGTACTTATTTAAAAAAACTAGACGTATTTATCCCAGAATGTTTTGATTACAATGAATTAATTCAAGATCAAGAGGGGGTTTCTTATAAAGGCTTGAAAGCAAGACATATTGTATTTGCGGAAGGTTTTGGGTTACATGCTAATCCTTATTTTAATTATTTACCTTTAGATGGAACTAAGGGTGAGCTATTTATTATAAAAGCAAGCGATCTAGATCTAGACGTAATTATTAATACTAGTGTTTTTATTTTGCCTTTAGGAAATGATTTATTCAAAGTGGGAGCTACTTACAATTGGCGAGAGAAAGATGATTTTCCCACAGAAGATGGTAAAATAGAACTCATTGATCGTATTAAAGAGATATTATCTTGTGATTTTACTATAGAAGCTCATTTTGCAGGAGTTAGGCCTACGGTTAAGGATAGGAGACCACTTATAGGCACACATCCAGAATATAAGCGTTTTCATGTTTTAAATGGTCTAGGAACACGTGGAGTAATGCTGGGACCTGCTATGGCTCAAGAATTATATAACCATATTGAAAATCAAAAAATATTAGATCCCGTTATTGATATTAGGCGATATGAATCTAAATACTATTCTTAATTCTTTTTTGTAGCTGCATTTGGATCATAAGAAATAAACATGTTGATGTATATATTTCTAGACCATCTAAGGACAAATGGAAATGTCACAACTAGGGTAATTATAATAGCAGCGAAAGCTATTTTTAAATTCGTTTTAAAAAAAATAAAAGAGACAATAAATGCTGCTATTCCTAAAGCAACATTAAGTCCGTAACTAACATACATGGCTCCATAAAAAAAAGAAGGCTCTATTTGGTAGCGCAATCCACAATGACTACAATTTTCTTTCATTTTTAGAATTTTTGTCAATTGAAATGGGTTTTTTTCCAAATACATGCTCTCATTCTGGCATTTAGGACAAGTTCCTGTTAAAATACTATATAATTTGGATCCTTTTTTTAACATTTGCAAAAAATTAATTTTTTCTTTTTGAAAAGCAGTGTTTGTTGTTACAAATTTACACATTCATTAAGGAAATAAATCATAATACATGCTTAATATACACAATTTATCTGTTTCTTTTGGTGGTACTTATTTGTTTGAAGAAGTTACTTTTCGTCTAGGTGCTGGAGACAGAGTAGGCCTAGTTGGGAAAAATGGAGCGGGGAAGTCTACCATGCTTAAAATGTTGGCAAGAGATTTTGCACCAGATTCTGGTGTGATTTCACAAGAGAAAGATATTAGAATGGGTTTCTTACGTCAAGATATTGATTTTGAGCAAGGAAGAACAGTTCTTGAAGAAGCGTATGAAGCTTTTACTGAAATTAAAATTGTTGAAAAAAAGCTAGAAGAAATAAATTATCTACTTGTTACTAGGACAGATTACGAAAGTGACGCTTACAGCCAAATTATTGAAGATTTATCAGATTACACCCATCGATTTGAACTTTTAGGAGGATATAATTATGTGGGAGACACCGAAAAAATCTTGTTGGGATTGGGTTTTAAAAGAGAAGTTTTTGACAATCAAACTGAAACTTTTTCTGGAGGTTGGAGAATGCGTATTGAACTAGCCAAATTATTGCTTCAGGCTAATGATGTATTGTTACTGGATGAGCCAACGAATCACTTAGATATTGAGAGTATCATTTGGTTAGAAAGTTTTTTAAGAAATTATCCAGGTGTTGTTGTAATTGTTTCTCACGATAAAATGTTTCTTGATAATGTTACGAATAGAACTATTGAGATTTCTCTGGGGAAGGCTTATGATTTCAACAAACCGTATTCACAATATTTGGAACTTCGTCATGAAATTCGAGAAAAGCAATTGGCAACTCAAAAGAACCAGGCAAAAAAAATTGAAGAGACCGAAAAATTGATCGAAAAATTTAGAGCCAAAGCCTCTAAAGCATCGATGGCTCAGTCTTTAATAAAAAAATTAGATAAAGTTGAACGTATTGAGGTTGACGAAGATGATAATTCGGTAATGAATATTTCTTTTCCAGTTTCTAAAGAACCGGGCAGAGTTGTTATTGAGGCCGAAGATGTCACCAAAAGTTATGGTGACAATACGATTTTAAAAGACATTAGTTTATTAGTAGAACGTGGTAGCAAAATAGCTTTTGTAGGTCAAAATGGTCAAGGTAAATCTACATTCATTAAAGCAATAGTAAACGAGTTTGAGTATCAAGGGACTATTAAACTAGGACACAATGTGCAATTGGGTTATTTTGCTCAAAATCAGGCAGAATATCTTGATGGTGAAATTACATTGTTGCAGACTATGGAAGATGCCGCTGCTGATACTAACCGTATGAAGGTTAGGGATATGTTGGGTTCGTTTTTGTTTAGAGGTGACGATGTTGAGAAAAAAGTAAAAGTACTCTCAGGAGGTGAACGCAACCGTCTTGCGCTTTGTAAATTATTGTTACAGCCAATCAATGTGTTGTTGATGGATGAGCCTACGAATCACTTAGATATTAAGTCTAAAAATGTTTTAAAAGCAGCCTTGCAAAAATTTGGAGGAACTCTATTATTGGTATCTCACGATCGTGATTTTTTACAAGGAATGTCTAATATTGTGTATGAATTTAAAGATCAAAAAATTAAGGAGTATTTAGGGGATATCAATTATTTCTTGGAACAGCGCAATTTGGAGAACATGCGCGAAGTAGAGAAAAAAGATATCGAAAAGGCTGCTGCACCAAAGGAAAGCAATAAAACCTCTTATGAAGATCAAAAAAAGGGTAAAGCACTTCAAAATAAATTGAGTAAAATAGAAAGTCAGATTAAACAATTAGAACGCGACATTCAGCAGGATGATAAAATGCTGACTTCTAATTATGACAAACATATTGAAGATGCTAAGTTTTTTACAGCTTACAATAAAAAGAAATCAGATCTAGATCAATTATTATTAGACTGGGAAATAATTCAAGAAGAAATTGATAATTTATAATGTTACTTAGAGCTCCTTTTGGAGCTCTTTTTTTTAGTTGATAATACCAATTGATTTAGAATGAGAAATAGCCTCGCTACTTTCCTTAAAATAGCACACAGCAACGTTAAGTGTGGTTAAGTTGTTTAGAGCTGATATGACTTTTTCTTTTTTTGAACTTCCAGTTTGCCTGATGTAAACCGCTTTTACCGTTACTGGAAATATTTTACAAATGGATTCGTATAAGTAGGGATCGTGCTGCGAGTCATCACCAAGTAGTACATATTCTAGATTCGGATAAAATTCAAGAATGTGTTTAATTTTTTCGAATTTATGATTGTGACCGCCTCTGCCCGTCATAAAAAAATCGGTTAAACTACTTTTAATGTCTTTTAATAGTAACACCGCTTTTGGAAGTTTGTGAATTGCCGTAAAATTGATAATAAAACGGTATAAATTCCATTCACTGCTGGAAACATAAAAAAAAGCATTGAATTCGGACTCGTTATTTCTACCCGCAGTGCTCAACGCTTGGTAATGCGTTACTACATCATCGTAAATTTTGCGTTTGTTAATGTTTTTAAAAAGAAGGACATACAATTTCAATAAAGGATTAAAGGTATAGGAAACCAGAAAGGTATCATCAATATCTGATATGATTCCTAAATTTCCTTTGTGAGGCCTTATATAGCTTTCTTTTTTTATGATGGTTTCTTTTTCATAAGTCATGCTTACTTCATAGTCAATCCATCCATAATTGCTGTTGGGATCTAGTGGAATACAAAACTTAAAATAGCCATCATCAAGCGTTTTAGTGTGAATTTTAGAACCATTTAGTTCTAAGTAAACATCGGCGTTTGCTTGTGTTTTCATCTGAAACATTTTGATTACCGATGTAGCATTTTTGAGGTTTTTCTTTTGAAAATTATACTCTTCTAACGTAGTTGGTTTAAATACATGACCCATGACAATTAATTCTTGTTCATTTGCATAACCACGGTATAATTTTAAAATAGGCTTCATAAATTTTGTATTTTTGAAAAAAGTTAAAGTAGAGGTTTTAATCGAAAAAAAGAAAAGAAATTTGAAAAAGAATATCTTATTTGTTGTAAATCCTATTTCTGGAGATATCGATAAATCAGCCTTGATAGAATCTGTATCTCAATTTGCCGCAAAAGAAAATTTGAATATCATAGTTTATACTACTACTGGTGAAAACGATATTCAAAACATAAAAGATCTATATGCTACCAATAAGCCTGAACGAATTATCGTTGCAGGTGGTGATGGAACCATCAAAATGGTTGCTGAAGCCATGGAAAAAGAGGACGTAATATTAGGAATTTTACCAGCAGGCTCTGCCAATGGTTTGGCTGTTGATCTTAATTTACCCACAACTGTAGAGGAGAATCTATCAATTGCATTCTTGAATGATTACCTAACTATTGATATGATTTCAATCAATGGAAAAAAAAGTATTCATTTAAGCGATATTGGTCTTAATGCAGCGTTGGTAAAAAATTATGAAAGCAGTAACGTAAGAGGCATGTGGGGATATGCCTTGCAAACCGTGTCAACGTTAATGGATCTTGATGATCCTTTTATAGCCACTATTACGGGAGATTTTCCAACTATTGTGAGCGAAGCTAGAATGGTGGTTATAGCTAATTCTCAAAAATATGGTACTGGTGTTACTATAAATCCGCATGGAGTTATGGATGATGGAAAATTTGAATTAGTAGTGTTGAAAAATATGGATTTACTCTTGTTGGGTAAAATAATAACGGGAAATATGCCTCTTGATGATGACGATGTTGCTATTATATCAACAAATAAAGCTCAAATTTCACTTAATGTTCCAGCAGACTTTCAAATAGATGGTGAGTATTGTGGTAAAGAAACCAAATTAAATATTGAAATACTTAAAGGACAAATGAAAGTGGCTATTCCTTATACCGATCTCTCAATTATTTAAAAGGATTACGCTCTTGCCAAATGGTTTCGGGTTCTAAGTATCTGAATACTTTTGGTAATAAAAGATTAAATATAGAAGATTCATGGCGCATCAAACCAAATACTATCTCCGGTTTAGCACCTACTGAACTTTTTATTTCTAATGCTGTTCTGGCAAATACAATTGATTTAAATTTTTTATTTATAGAATAAGCAATCATATCATAAAGCATATTCAAGTAAAGCATTTTTTCTCGTTGAATGGTTTCATCATAACCTAGAAAATAGGTATCCATAATAGATCCATTTTTTATTAATGTGTTGAAACCAATGAGTTTTCCGTTCAAGAAATATCCATAAAAAAGAAATTTATCCTTAAACTGCTCTTTAAAAACACTAAAATGATTTTTGGGTAGAAAAAAAGTGTTAAAAGGCGCATTTTTAGCCACATAAAGATACAATTCGTAGATAGTGTCTTCAAGGACTATGATTTCCTCTAGAGGCAATTTTCTTTTTTCAATTCCAGTTGCCCTTTTACGACCTCTTTTATATTGATCTCTGTATTTTTTCGATAATGAATTGATATAATCCACCTCATGATGCCAATTTTCATCAATTGTAAAAATCATATTGGGTTGAGTAGAAAACTTGAAATCTTTTCGAAAAGCGGGTACTTTAAACAGTTCAAATTCTTTCGAATTGTAATCCTTAAAAGACGTAATGTGTATTTTTATACCTTGTTGGGAAAAAGTATTTTTTAATTTCTGGACAGCTATATTAAGAGTATGTATTGCTTTTTCAGGGTTTGCATCTGCACTTAATGCAAATGAATTTTGACCTGTGAGCATATTGTTTCCAATAATCAGTACATGCGAGGCTATTTTTTTAAAAACAAAATTCCGTATCCTATTCTTTATACTGTTATCACGTTCCCCAAAACTATCAAGTGCATTTAAATCAATAAATTGAGAAATAGCAATCCCAATTAAGTCATCTTGGTTGAAGATACCAATGAAATGGCATTGCATATTTGTAGGGCAAGCATTTTCAAGTACTTGAAGGTATTTTTTGGATAAAAAAACAGTCGTAGAAGCAAGATTATCCCAATTTAAGGGTAATAAAGCGGTATTGTTGTAAATTTTGAACGAATATGATGAATCCAAATTGAGTATAAATATTTATACAAAATTAGTTATTTATGTTCAATGATTTACATTAAAGCATTGAAGTATTGTTCTAAAAATTGAACCACGTATAAAGCTAAATTTATTACAGGAAACCAGAAGTTCATTTGAAAAGTTTAAAAAGGGATGATTAAACAATATTTAACATTGTTACTCAGTGGTGTAGAATTGTTGTACCTTTAGCTGTACACTTTTAGGGATTATAAATCAATAAAATATTTATGAAAACATATACTGAAACGACTATTCAAAATGAATTGGTTGCATTGCAAGATTGGAACTTTATAGAGAATGCATTAGAGAAAAAATATGTTTTTAAGAATTTTACTCAAGCAATGGGGTTTATCGTTCAAGTAGGTATTATTGCTACCTCTTTTGATCACCATCCTGATTGGTCAAATTCTTATAATAAAGTGCATCTTAAACTCAGTACACATGATGCTGGTGGAGTAACACTTAAAGACATCCAGCTTGCAACAGCTATAAATGCAATCCTGTAATTGATATGCGAATAATGAATTTATGTTTTTGTGTATTAGAATTTTATGGTTAATTAGTAATTGTAAATGAATTTTCATTAGTTCAATATTTTATGTAGGCTGTTTTAAATTGTATTTCCCTAAATGAAACTACGTAAATGTAAGGTTTTGTTTTATTAAAAACTAAAAAACATGTAGTTCGTCGGATTTATTTGCTGAACAACTGTAAAAAAACTAATTTTATGTTAATATGTAATATAACAATCAGGGTATGAAAAAAGCTTTACTATTATTTTTGATTCTTTTGAGCAGCAATGTAATTATTGCAGCAATCTCTCCAAAGGAAAAAGAGGCTTTGTTAAAATTGTACCATGTCACAGCTGGTCCACAATGGAAAGTGAAGTGGGATTTAAGTGCTTCAGAAACATCATGGTTTGGTGTTAAAATTGAGGATAATAAAGTTATTGCGTTAGATTTATCAGATAATAATTTAACAGGTAAGATTCCTAATGAAATTTCTAATTTAGTGAATTTGCAGGTTTTAAATTTACACAAAAATCAACTTTCAGGTAACATACCTCAATCTTTAGGAAAGTTAAAGTTATTAAGAATTTTAGACCTTTCGTTCAATCAATTGTTTGGTCCTATTCCCACTTCATTGTGTCAATTAGATAAATTGAGTTCTCTTGAATTGTATATGAATAATTTATCTGGAATTCTACCAAGTCAGTTGGGGTTGTTAACACAGTTAGAAAACTTGTCGCTTTTTAATAATGAAATCACAGGGGAGATTCCTAGCTCACTTTATGAACTTAAAGGTTTAAAAACCTTAATGCTAAACAGTAATAAATTAGTGGGAGGCTTGAGTAAAGAGATTGAAAATATGATTTTTTTAGAAAACTTAAGTTTGTTTGATAACAATATGAATGGACAAGTTCCTATGGAATTGAAAAAATTAACTAGATTAAAGGAAATGAATTTATCTTACAATAAATTTAATGGATTTGTGTCCAAAGATTTAGCAGTATTAGATATTATGAATATGACTATGTTGAATGAAAAAGGTTTGGCTGTGGCTTTAAGGGTAGTTTCAGACAGAAATTCTGCAATCGTATCTGAAGATTAAAGTTTAGGAAATAAATAAGTTAGTTGGTTTTATATTTAATAAACGTAGTTGAATTAAACCTGTAAGCAATTACAGGTTTTTTTATGGAGTAGTTTTAATATACGTGTCATCAGTTTCTATGCTTTTGTTAGAATTTTAAATGGATTTTAATCTTAATCGAGAATTATTTTCTGGACGATCTTCGGTATTAGCATCCTTTAAAAGCATAAAAAATAATCATCAAATAAGAAGGTACTAAAATTAAATATGCAATTTGATTGCCACTTTTTGCTTTTTCTGTAACACCATGACTTCATTAGCAAAGTTGATGGTTTCTGCCAAATAACCATAAACCAATCGGAAAATTGCACCTCCAATGATTATCATAATCAATAGAGCCTTGTCTATTCTAATATATCCGCCCATATCCTGAAGCGCCATTGGCCATAGTGCAGACCAACAAAGAGCATTGACTAGTCCCAATTGCTATATTAAGATAATGACTAAAGGCAAAGTAGGTAAATCAGGTAACTGAATTAATATAGTAGCAGAGATCATAGTAATTAATAGTGCTGAAATTAACCCGAGAATCCCAGAAGTTTTTAGTGCTGTCATCTGTGAAACATATTTATGAATTAACGTAACTCCTAAAATATATCCTATTACCATTGCGATCATGGTAAATGAAGCTAGTTTTAAATAAAAATCACCATTTTCACCATATACGCTTAATTGTTTTCTGAAACCTCCAATTGAATCTCCTGCCAAAACTTCAGCAGCCAAGTATACCATCAAAGTGATTACACCTAAAACTAATTGGGGATATTTAAAAGTATTTACTTTCTGTATAAAAACGCTTTGATTTAATACTTTTCCATCTTTATCCAGATCAATTTCAGGTAGCGGGGATAGTTTAACTAGAGCGGCTAAGGCAAGAATAATAGCGCCCATATACAAATAAGGTCTCTGTAATTGTAGCGCAAGGTAATCTAACACGGCAGATTTAGTGGCTAGATCCAGTACGGCAATTTTATCGGCCGTATACTGTTGCATGTTTGACAGCACCAAAGCTGTCAATACCAGCGGCGCGATAAATCCTGCTAATTTATTGGCAATCCCTAACACACTAATTCGTGCTGCGGTACTTTCTCTGAGACCGATAACAACTATATAAGGACTTGCTGCCGTTTGCAAAATTGCTAAACCAGTGCCCATAACCAATAAAGCCACTAGGAATAAGAGGAAAGTACGTGCTTCGGCTGCAGGGTAAAACATAAATGCTCCCAAAGCAATTACAACCAATCCTACCGAAACGCTGTTTTTATAGCCTACTTTTTCTATAACCCAAGTGGAAGGAAGAGCCATTACAAAATAAGCAATGTAGAAGGCAAAAGCCATAAAATAAGCCTGTGATGGTGACAGTTCAAGTGCTAATTCAAAAAACGGAATTAATGGGCCATTCAACCAAGTTGCGAATCCTAAAATGAAAAATAAAGATGTCAAAATAACCAGCGGAATTAATGTCTTTCCAAGTTTATTATTTATGGTGCTTTTACTTTGTGACATGCTATTTGTTTGTAGGTTTTACAATTCCCAGTTAAGTATTGGATAGTGTTTTTTTAAATAGGCTTTTACCTCGGTAATATCTTCTTTGGCTGTTAAATCTGGAACATGTTCAGAGAATGGAATTCCTAATGTGGTATCTGGATGCTCTTTTAGAGCGTTCAAAAGTACTGTTGGTAATTCTTTTTCGTCTCTTTCAGGATGAACTGGACAGTTTTTTAGATACGGATATATAAGCGCTCCGTTGAATTTAAAAGCGTTCATGCTCACTCTTAATTTTCCTTCGGTGTCTTTGTAGCTTTCTAAAACCTCTGCAGTTGGTTTTTCTAGAATATCTAGCAATTGATTGTTTTCACTTAGCTTTGCTATTGCAAAACGAGAAATTCGCTCTAACTGAAACTCCAATGCATCCCGGTTATAACTGATAAATGCATTTGGACTAGTGGTTTTCCTAAGTGCGTATAAGGCTTCGGTAGAATATAAATTATCGCTATTGCAAACCGTATACTCTTGAGAATTCAATTCAGGATATTGCTCAGTAGCTTGGAATAAGGCATCAGCGGTGCCAAATGGTTTTATTCTCCCTTCGGGAATGTATTGCGTTGCAAAGGAAATCGTTAAGCCATTGAAATTATTGTTGCTGTTTTCACTTCCGTAAAACTCTTTGAATAAATCTCCTTGTTCTCCAATAATGATATAGATGTTTTTATACCCAGCTTTTTTAGCATTCAATAAAAGGTAGTCCAATAATGGTCTTCCGTTTGGTCCAACGCCAATTAATCCTTTACTTCTTTCGTTCGCCTGCGTAATTTCTTCTTCACTCAAATTATTAACTGTAACTTGTTTTTTCATTCTAGAAGAAGCACCACCAGCCAAAATAATTAGATTGTCATGCATACTTAATTTTTTAAAATGTTACTGTTCTAGTATTCTCACACCAGGATCTACGGTTACTGTGTAGGCTTCAATAGCGCCTGCTGCCAGTATTGCTGCCACTACAGGAGCTTCATTTCCGGGTTCAGCCAGTACCACAATACTTCCTCCGCCACCTGAGCCTACTATTTTTGCTCCATATGCTCCAGCTTTTAATGCCGCATTGATCATTGCGTCAATTTTTGGGACAGTTATTTTTAATAAATCTCTTAAAACAGCATGATGTTGATTCATTAAAGCACCTATCTTCTTTAAGTCTGGAGTAGGTTTTTTAAATTCTTTTAAAGCTTCTTTTGTATAATGGTAATTCTTGATGGCCGCTTCAAAAAAAGGAATTAATCGATCTGGTAAGTAATTGTAATATTTCTCTAAATCTTCTATTTCAGATGTGTTTAAATCAAAATCTTTGAAATTTTGTTTAATAATGGCAATAGCTATTAAGGCATTTCCTTTTAATTCTCCTATTAAACCAATTGTTTCCTTGGGCACACCAGAAACACCAGTTATTAAGCCTTTTAATTCGTTGCCAATAATGTTGTATGAAAAAGGATCCTTGGTGTTAATGTGTACAATATTGCCCATAGCTATGCTGTAATGATCCATCATTCCGCCTGGTTCTCTGTGTTCTAAAACTTCAGAAGCATAACCCATTTTTGCAATAAATTCGGGTGTAACTTCGGCATCAACTCCAAAAGCGGTAACCAAAAAATGTATCCAAGCCATGAGCAAAGCAGATGAACTTGAGGTTCCAGAATTGATAGGAATATCTCCTTTTATAGTGATGTTGTATCCTTCGGTTGGTATGCAACCATGTCGTCTCAAAACTCTCAAGGAAGAGGCAAAATAATCTCGAGGTGCTAATTCTGGAAATGTAGCATGAATATCAATGACCCTAACTTCATTAATATCCTCCATGTTCAATTTGAAAACTGAAGTGTCATTTTGAACAGCAGTTAGTATTATATTTCGATTAATAGCACACGCTATCACAGGTAAACCCAAATAGTCTTGATGGTCTCCAAAAAGACACGTTCGTCCTGGAGCTAATGATATTATTTTTTTCACTTTTTAGAGGTGTTAAAATGCTGTTTTAATAGGGTTTAAGGCTATTTTTATATGTAATTCTAACTGTTTATTTAGTTTTTGTTTTACGAAACTATAGATTAAAATCTAATAAAACAATTAAAAAGATATAAAATGTGCTCGAACACATTTCAAGTTTATTGTTTAGTATATTTTGAATTGATTTAAAAAAACACTCATAAAAAGATTAGTAATTACTTTTAAAGAATGTAAACTCATAATTAGTCAATCCTTTGTTAATTAAGTCTTACAAAAAAATCAAAACCAAAGTTTTTATATATTTGCTCAATATGGATAAAAAATATACAATAAAGGATATTGCTAATTTAGCTGGTGTTTCAAAAGGAACAGTTGATAGAGTTTTACACAAAAGAGGTAAAGTTTCGCCAACTGCTTTGGACAAAGTCAACGAAGTTTTAAAAGTAATTGACTACGAGCCAAACCTTATTGC
>NZ_QKNZ01000127.1:0-3707 GCF_014156605.1 Flavobacterium sp. SOK18b | reverse complement strand
AATTTATGTTGTGTACTAATAAAGAATTGATCAAATTTACTTTTCAAATAAGATACTGATGGATAATACACATTATATTAGCACTGAGTTGCTTACGATTGAATCTGTAGATAAGATTATTAAAGAGAATAAATATTTAGCCCTGTCAGATGAGGCGAAAATTAACATACAAAATTGTAGAGCGTATTTAGACAAAAAAATGGTGTCTCAAATAGAACCTATTTATGGGATAAACACTGGGTTTGGTTCGTTGTGCAATGTGAAAATTTCTAATGAAAATTTATCTAAGCTTCAAGAAAACTTAGTGCAATCTCATGCTTGTGGAACAGGAGATGAAGTTCCAAAAGAAATTATTAAGCTGATGCTATTATTAAAAATACAATCACTTAGTTATGGGAACTCTGGAATTCAACTAGAAACAGTGGAGAGGTTAGTGTCATTTTATAATAATAATATTTTACCCGTAATTTATACGCAAGGGTCACTTGGAGCCAGTGGTGACTTGGCGCCATTAGCGCATTTATCTTTACCAATCATTGGTCATGGTGAGGTTTATTACAAAGATCAAAAGGTTGAAGCAGCAGTAGTTTTAAAAGAATTTGATTGGGATCCTATTGAATTAAAATCAAAAGAAGGATTAGCATTATTGAATGGTACTCAATTTATGAGTGCTTATGGAGTTTATGTTTTACTTAAATCCAATACATTATCTTATTTTGCAGATTTCATAAGTGCTGTATCTCTAGAGGGTTTTGATGGAAGGATAGAGCCTTTTAATGAGCTCATTCATTTTGTTAGACCTCATAAAGGGCAGATTATTACAGCGCAAAATATGGTTCATTTTCTGTCAGGCAGTGAAATTATAAAACAACCCAAAAATCACGTACAAGATCCTTACTCATTTAGATGTATTCCTCAAGTGCATGGAGCTTCTAAAGATGTTTTTGAGTATGTAAAAAAAATATTTACTACCGAGATTAATTCGGTAACCGATAATCCTAATATATTTATTGATGAAGATCAAATAATTTCTGGAGGTAATTTTCATGGTCAACCTCTTGCAATGGCTCTTGATTTTATGGCAATTGCCCTTTCAGAATTAGGTAGTATCTCTGAGCGTAGAACCTATCAATTAATTTCAGGTAATAGGGGATTGCCAGCTTTTTTGGTTGATAATCCAGGACTTAACTCAGGACTTATGATACCGCAATATGCGGCAGCTAGTATTGCAAGTCAAAACAAACAATTGGCTACTCCAGCCAGTGTTGATAATATTGTTTCGAGTAACGGTCAAGAAGATCATGTGAGTATGGGTGCTAATGCAGCTACAAAAGCACTTCGTGTTGTTGATAATGTAGAACGCATTTTGTCTATTGAACTCCTCAATGCATCACAAGCACTTGCATACCGAAAACCCTTAAAGTCAAGTGTTTTAATCGAAAATTTTATAGATTCATATCGCTCTGCAGTGCCTTTGATCACTGAGGATAGGATTCTTCATTACGATATTTTAAAGACAGTAGCTTTTTTGAATACTTATCCGGTTGAGAATAATTTGTTAACAATGGCTTAACGTTAGCAATTAATAATGAAGTAATTTTGCCTGACTAAAATTAAATCAAATGAACATTAATAATTTTTTCCAATTTTTGGTTCCTAAAGACAAAAAATTTTTTCCACTTTTTGAAGAAGCATCTAGTAATTTAATTGAAATTGCAATTAATTTACATGAAGCAGTAAATTTACCTTTTAAAGAGCGTGAAATTCTTTTTCAAAAAATTGATGTTTTAGAACAAAAAGGGGAGGACATCACTCGTCAAACCAACCTTGAGTTGAGTAGAAATTTCATAACTCCATTTGATAGAGAAGATATTCATTCCTTGATTACTTCAATTGATAATGTTGCCGATAATCTTCATGGAGCTGCAAGCAGAATACGCTTGTATCAAGTGGATAAAATTACAAAATCAATCCGAAAATTAACGGAGATTAACCTTGAGGCTTGTCAAAATATTGATGTTGCTATAAGAGAGTTAAGAGATTTAAAGAAAATGAAAAATATTACTGATGCATGTGTTCGCATCAATAAATTAGAAAATAAATCTGATAATGTTTACGATAAAGCCGTTCTTGACTTATTCGAAAATGAAACAGATGCTAAAAATATTATCAAATATAAGGAAGTGCTTTCTGTACTGGAAACAGCAACAGATAAGTGTAAAAGTGTAGCTGCAGTTCTAGAATCTATTTCTGTAAAACATTCTTAATTAATTCCTTTTTATCTGAAATAACTCTTATGGATTTCACCTTACTTATAGTTATCATTGTCTTAGCTTTAATCTTTGATTACATCAATGGTTTTCATGATGCTGCCAATGCAATAGCTACAGTTGTTGCAACAAAAGTCTTGTCGCCATTTCAAGCTGTAGTTTGGGCTGCTTTTTTTAACTTTTTGGCCTATTGGGTTTTTGGTTTTGGTGTGGCTGATACAGTTGCAAAAACAGCCAATACTCTCGAGATTGATCTTGTTGTAATTTTAGCAGGTGTTATAGCCGCAATTATTTGGAATTTATTTACTTGGTGGCAAGGTATTCCATCGAGTTCATCACACACACTTATTGGTGGTTTTGCTGGTGCAGCCATTGCTCACGCGCTAGCAGTTCATGGTTTCTCAGGATATTCAGTAGGATCAGGTGCTGAGTTACATACCGCTTATTGGTATGATACTGTAAACTGGTACACAGCTGGTAAAGACGGAGGTTTTCCATCTGGAGTATTGGTAATCATTGCTTTTATTGTACTAGCGCCACTTTTGGGAGCTTTTATGTCTTATTTGATATCTATTTGGCTTTTAAATGCTTCTAAAAGAAGTATATATCCCAAGATTTTTACAGTTTGTTTGATGTTATTAACAATTTGGTTTGTAGAGTCTCAAATGGTTTATTTTGTGGATATTAAAAAACCGCGTTTCGATTCGCATTTTTGGAGTGTAGTTTTTGAATCTCATAATATTAAATGGTTTTTAGTTGCATTTATAATTTTGACCATTAGTGGTTTTAGTTTAATATTTAGCTCTTTAAACTTACATCAATCAACTGCTTGGTTGAAAAAGATGCAATTGTTATCATCAGCAGCATTTAGTCTTGGTCATGGAGGTAATGATTCACAAAAAGTTATGGGAATTATTGCAGCAGCAGTTACAGTTTATATTCAAACAAGCGGATTGAGTCAAGAAAGTCTTCCAGATTGGTTAGATGTAGTGTTACCAAATGAAGAAGGCGTTTTTAAAATGCCAGAATGGATTCCTCTAGCATGTTATTCTGCAATAGCAGCGGGGACATTGAGTGGTGGTTGGAAAATTGTAAAAACGATGGGTTCAAAAATCACAAAAGTTACTTCTTTTGAAGGTGTTGCTGCAGAAACCGCAGGTGCACTTACTTTGTATTTTACAGAGCATTTTAAAGTTCCAGTAAGCACAACGCATACCATTACAGGTTCTATAATAGGTGTTGGATTAACAAAAAGAGTATCAGCTGTGCGATGGGGAATGACTGTAAGTCTTATTTGGGCTTGGGTACTAACTATTCCTATTTCTGCAATTTTAGCAGCTATCATATATTATATGTTTCGTATTTTTATATAAATTAAAACATTAAAATATCGAATATAAAAAAACCATTCTTAACGGAATGGTTTTTTTATATTCG
>NZ_QKNZ01000126.1:0-6208 GCF_014156605.1 Flavobacterium sp. SOK18b | reverse complement strand
AAGAAAATATTGTCTCCCAGTACCAATGCAACACTATCGGTACCAATAAAATCGGCTCCAATTACAAATGCTTGGGCTAATCCATTAGGTATCGCCTGTTCTGCATAACTAAACTGACAGCCTATAGCCGATCCATCGCCTAATAATTTTTTAAAGTGAGGCAAATCATGTGGCGTTGAAATGATTAAAATTTCGTTTATACCAGCCATCATCAACGTGGACAATGGATAATAGATCATAGGCTTATCGTAAACAGGCATCATTTGTTTACTCATAGCGAGTGTTAACGGATGCAAACGGGTACCGGAGCCTCCGGCTAATATAATTCCTTTCATTTTTTTTTATTATTTTTTATGTGTGAACCGTAATTCGTAATGCCTGATTCGTAAATTGTAATTCGTGATTTGTACTTCGTGATTAGTAACACCATTTAAATTTCGTAATCTATAATCTTGTAATTTGTAATTATTAATTACGAATCACTGTTCACTGTTCACGGTTCACAACCAACTTTCTAATTATATTGTTTTTCGTAATAACTAGCGTAATCCCCAGAGGTGATATTATGCAACCACTTTTCATTATTTAAATACCAATTTACCGTGCGCTCCAAACCTTGTTCAAAGGTAACCGAAGGTTTCCATCCCAACTCGGTATTGATTTTACTCGCATCAATCGCATAACGCAAATCATGACCTGGACGATCTTTTACATACGCAATCAATTGTTCAGATGTTCCTGCTGTTCGACCTAATTTTTCATCCATAATTTTGCAAAGCAATCTTACCAAATCAATATTCTGCCATTCGTTAAAACCACCTATGTTATAGGTGTCATGATTCTTACCTTTGTGAAATACCAAATCAATGGCTACCGCATGATCCTCCACAAAAAGCCAATCCCTAGTGTACTTCCCATCTCCATAAACAGGTAACGGTTTGTTTTGAATAATATTATTAATAAAAAGCGGAATCAATTTTTCAGGAAAATGAAATGGACCATAATTATTAGAACAATTTGTTAGCACATACGGTAATCCGTACGTTTCTCCGTAAGCCCGAACAAAATGATCTGAACTGGCCTTTGAAGCCGAATAAGGAGAATTAGGGTCATAAGCTGTGGTTTCAGTAAATAAACCTTGGGCACCTAGACTACCATAAACCTCATCAGTACTAATGTGATAAAAACGTTTGTTGGCAAAATCATTTTTCCAAAGCTCCTTGCTCGCATTAAGCAAATTCATTGTACCGATAACGTTTGTTTTGACAAAAGCAAGCGGATCTGTAATAGAGCGATCTACATGCGACTCAGCAGCCAAGTGCAGTACTCCATCAAATTGATATTTGGCAAACAAGGCATCAATAAATGCAGCATCTACAATATCGCCTTTGACAAAAGTATAATTGGGTTCGTTTTCAATATCAGTGATGTTTTCTAAATTGCCAGCATAGGTCAAAGCGTCTAAATTAACGATTTGATATTCTGGATATTTTTTGACAAAACGTCGCACAACGTGAGATCCAATAAAACCTGCACCACCGGTGATAAGTATTTTTTTCATTTATATTTATTTTTTTAATTAAAACGAATTTTACGAATTAATTATATTAATTATTTTTTCATACTGCTCAGATAGACAGGTCAAATTTAATCAACAAGTCTAACTTTAGCATGGTGTTTTTCAAATATTTCGGCAATGGTTCCTGAAAAAAGTCTCGTCTTTGAAATTAGACTATTTATTCAAGGTGTTTTTTGATAAGCGTAGGTTGCAGTGCCACTTTTTTTATGATACTACATTTTTAGTAAGCGCATGCACGCCATCAAACTCTCCTTATAACTAGGGACTACTACTCCAAAAGAAGCTTTGATTTTAGTTTTATCTAAAAGTGAAAAAGCGGGTCTTTTTGCAGGTGTAGGATACTGCGCAGCAGGAATGCCACTAACTTGACACTCAAAACCACCAATTTCCTGAATGGCCAAAGCAAATTCATACCAACTGATCTCGCCCTCATTAGAGAAATTATAAATTCCTGCTTGCCAATTACTATGATTTAAAATAGTAAGAATGGCTTGTGCTAAATCAGCAGCATAAGTAGGCGAACCAATTTGGTCGTTGACCACATTCAAGGCATCACGTTCTTGCATTAAACGTGACATGGTTTTGACAAAATTCGCCCCAAAACTAGAATACACCCATGAAGTACGAATGATGATGGCCTCGGGGTTAAACTGCAAACAAGACTTTTCTCCAGCTAATTTAGTTACCCCATACACATTGATTGGATTGGTTGTCGCTGTTTCGGTCAAAGCTACCGCTGAGTTGCCATCAAAGACATAGTCAGTAGAAATATGAATTAATTTGCATTGGTTTTCATGACTCCATTGTGCCATAATTGCTACGGCTTGATGATTGAGCACATCAGCTATTGCTGCCTCGGTCTCTGCTTTATCCACAGCAGTATGTGCGGCACAATTGATGATGTATTGTGGCGCAAAAGCATCTAATTGCTTGGCTAGTTCCGTTAGATTACTCAAATCTAACTCTGCGCGGTCTGTGAAAATCCACTCCCACTGCTGGTGTTTTTGAGATAACACTTGTAATTCAGAGCCTAGTTGCCCTTGTGCGCCTGTGACTAAAATTTTTTGCATTAAAATTGACTATTACAATTAGCTAAATTAGGTAAAATACGATCTTTCTCCGATACAATCGCCTCTTTTAAATCCATCCCCCAATCAATATTCAAAGTAGGGTCATCAAAACGAATACCGCCTTCACTTTGTTTATTATAAAATTGATCGCATTTGTACATCACCACCGCGGTTTCACTAAGAACCGAAAAACCATGGGCGAATCCCTGAGGAACCAACAATTGTTTTTTATTTTCAGCTGATAGTAACAGGGAAAAAGATTCTCCAAAGGTAGGTGAATCTTTACGTAAATCGACTGCTACGTCTATGATTTCTCCTTGTAAAACGCGTACGAGCTTCGTTTGCGCATAGGGAGGGTTTTGATAGTGCAAGCCTCTCAAAGTCCCTTTTTTAGAAAATGATTGATTGTCTTGAACGAAATCAATCGTCACGCCTTCATTACTTAAATTGTTTTTACTGTATGCCTCAAAAAAATAACCCCTTTCATCTTCAAAAACGTTAGGGGAAATAATTACTAAATCTTTAATAGTAGTCTTTTCTATTTTCATAATGTTAAATTGATCTATACTGTGAAATATATACTTTTAATTTATTTTATTTTTTAAAAAACTCTTGCGCCACCTCTGAAATCCTAGCTCTTTCTTTATCCGTAAGATGGGAACCCGAAGGAAGGCACAACCCCTTTTCAAATAAGGTTTCGGCAATATTGCTACCATAGAAGGCATAATCTTGAAAAATAGGCTGTAAATGCATTGGTTTCCACAACGGTCGGCATTCAATATTGGCGGCTTCAAAAGCCAATCGTAAGGCTTCTCTATCGATTCTTTTTACTGGATTGGGTTCCACCAAAATGGCACTTAGCCAATAATTAGCAAAATAAGTGTTATTTGGCACTGTAAATACGCTTACTTCTGCAATATCGCAGAACAAATCCACATAAAAATCATTCATTTTTCTACGCATCGCCACATGATCATCTAAAACTTCCATTTGACCTCTGCCAATTCCAGCACATATATTACTCATACGGTAATTGTATCCAATTTCGCTATGTTGGTAATGAGGTGCCTCATCTCTAGATTGCGTCGCATAGAAAAGTGCTTTTTCCTTAAGTGCTTTAGAATGACTAACAATAGCTCCACCTCCCGAAGTGGTAATGATTTTATTGCCATTAAATGACACTATTGCTAGATCACCAAAAGTACCACATTTTTGTCCTTTGTACGCACTTCCCAAAGCCTCGGCACTGTCCTCTAAAATTGGTATTTGATAGGCATCCGCTACTGCTCGCACTGCGTCAATTTGATACGGAACTCCATACAAATGAACGGCAATGATCGCTTTTGGTTTTTTGCCTTTGGCTATTTCACTAACAATGGCTTGCTCTAACGCGATGGGACATAAATTCCAGGTCTCCTTTTCACTATCAATGAAAACAGGAATTGCACGTTGATACAAAATAGGATTTGCGGACGCCGAAAATGTCATACTTTGACACAATACTACATCCCCTGCTTGGACACCTAATAAAATTAATCCCAAATGAATACCCGCTGTTCCCGTATTTAGGGCAGTGACATGAACATTATTTCCCAAATAATTTGCTAATGCACTTTCAAAAGCAACTACATGAGCCCCCCCTGTGGTGATCCAGTGAGATGCTAAGGCTTCCTGAATGTAACGCTCTTCATAACCACTAGCGTGCCCAACAGATAAAAAAATACGCTCTTTAGTCATGAACCTCCCAATACTCCGCATCTAACCGTACATCATCCTCTTTCACTTGATCCAGTGGTAAAGTAGAAAATGATAGTAGTTTTGAGTTTGGCTCTAAGGATTCAATCGCATTGGCATAACCCGCAGGAATATGCAGTATCTTACTTTCTGAGGTTGTTAAAATAACAGTCTCGATTGTTACATCTTTAGAGGGGTTTTCCCAATTGTCAATTTTCACATAATGAATTCGAAAAGAGCCACTCAAACAGTAAAAATTTTTCGCATCTATTTTATGCCCTTGCCAGGCACGTAACGGATGCTCCTCAGAATTAGTGATAATGTAAAATCGTTCAATATCTTTAAAACTAAAATCATTAACGTACGATACCGTACCGCGATGATCTGAAAAACTGCCTCCCTGAATTATTTTAGGAATCATAAAGTAACTTTCAAATTATTTTTATTCAGGAGATAAAATTTTAAAGTATATAACAACATTAAAGGTGCAAGTATAAGCACAAACAAAATGATTTCCTGTACTTTTTGATACAAACAAATAACTAAAGCTGACACTATAATTTGAGCAATTGCATAATACGCAGCAACTAGCCTGTGCTGTATTTTGTATTCATTACTCAATACCTGATATAAATGCAAACGGTGTGCTTCAAATATATTCTGTTTTAAATACAGTCTGTGTATGATCGTACAAATAGCATCTACTCCATAAACCGCTAAAAATAAAAGACATACCAAAGAATTGGTTGCCAAGATCAATTTCAAAAGCAAATAGATTACCCAAAAAGCTATTGCGATGCTCCCCACATCTCCAGCAAAACATTTGGCTTTTTTTCTAAAATTAAAAAATAAAAATACCAAACTGGCTAACATGGCATAACCTATAAAAGCAGCATCCGTAAAGGCGTGCATGTATTGATTCACATACAAAAGTGCTCCCATTACAACGAGTGTATACAATCCCGTGATGCCATTGATGCCATCCATAAAATTATACGCATTAATCAACCCTATGGCTAGAACAAAGGCAATTACAATCCCTAAAACCGGAACAAAATCAAAGAGTCCTAAGTCATAAAATATAAGGCTAATGGCTGTAAAATGAATGGATATTCGTATTTTATTGGAAAGACTTTGAATATCATCCCAAAAACTCACCAGACTTACTAATGTAATTCCTGCAAAGAAGAAATAATTGTTTTGCAGGTGCTGCGCAAAATAAAGTAAGGCAGCAAACCAAAAAATGATACCGCCGCCTCTTAGCGTAATTTCAGTATGTGCTGACCGATGATTGGGCTTGTCTACAATATTGTATCGATCTGCTATTTTAAAATAAAGCAATTCTAAGAGTACTAAAACTGCAGTTATAAGTAGGTATTGCATGGGTATAGATAAGGTTTTAATATAGCTTGAAATGTTTTTTTTTACATTAACGCTAGTGAAGAAACTAAGGGGGTTGTGATTACAACATAATCGTTTTTAAAATATTCAAGTTCCTCTTTAAAAAATATTAAGCGCCTGTAAATTGGTGTAAAGATGTCACGAAAAGAAATATAAATAGAAAGGACTACTGTACTTTGAAGTAAATAATAAAATTATGTTTATAATAAGATATTTGATATTATATAAAAAAAATAGCACTATCCTTAATCTGTACTAATATCTTTTTCGTTAGAGATATAAAGAATTAACATTGATTGTTACGATATTCGAAATTCATTTTTGCTTTAGTAATATACGATCTGTGTGATTTTGTAAAAAAAATAAAGCTATTTGTAAATACTGATACACTTTTAAATAAATTAATAGAAATATTGCATTATCA
>NZ_QKNZ01000125.1:0-4505 GCF_014156605.1 Flavobacterium sp. SOK18b | reverse complement strand
GTAATCAATCAATTAATAAATTTGCTCATTTCTACTTATTTTTTTTACTTTGTGTATCAATATTTTTCTACTTTCGGATATAAGAAATATTCATTAATACTTCGTTCTTTTTTTGTTATACTAGTAATTGTTTTTTTGCAATTATTTATTCTTAATACAATAAATAAGATTGGGAAAATCTATATTAACTAATTCAACTTATTATTTGCAGCAAAGAAAATTACTGCTGAAATATAACTTATTTATGATTTTTTTATTAAGTTTTAATTTATTTCTGGAAGTACTTATTTCTTAACTGTTTGTGTTTATTTTTTATGTCAACTAAGATTTTATATGAATCTAATATATTGGCGAATTTTTTACTTGTAAATGGAGCACTTCTATCGAAGTGAAATATCAATCCTTTTGCAATTCTACTGTTTTATTAACCATTTTAAGCCACTAAATACTTTCCCTTGGAATTCATCATATTATTTAAACAACCGCCTATTATATTCTATGCTATAGATTGAATATAGTTGTTAATTATAGTAAGTCTTCTTTAATTCCAATGTATCTTAGATTTGAAACCCATGCTTTTGAGGGTGTTTTGTAATTAATTTTCTGTTTAATTCATACTCGACTATTAATTAATTATCATTTGAGTTGGTTGCGACTTTGAATTTCTTGTTTAATTTACTTTATAAAAAACGGTTTCAAATATTTTGATTCTCTTATTCTTTCAATTTTATTGCCTTATTAAATCTTTCATTACACTTCTCGTTTCAACCTTCCGATAAATCCTTGATTTTATATCATAAATAAGTTTCTCTGTTACTTGAAGTAATTTAAGTACTTTCTATTGTTCATGTATTTTCCTTATCCAGGATTTAAATTTAATTTTTTTTAGAAAAATTCAATTTCCAAACACCTAAAATGTTTTCTTAATTATTTACCAGTGATGGTGTTATGTTTAAATGCTAAGTTATACTGTCTACCCTGATTTTACGCTAATAAATCATGTCAAAGCAACATTGTTTGAAAAAAAAAGGATAAACTCAACTACCCCTTAATGTTAATTTGTTTTTGCAAAAACAATATTTTTAAATATAGGAATTTTAACATTTTTTACACCTTTAGTCTAAAGCCAAACTTTAGAATCGATATAGATTTGTAGTGTAATATTACAAGTACAAGGAATTCCTGATTAGCAATTTCCATAGCGTAATAGCCTTGAAAAAGCTGTTATTCAAAAAAAAATATTTATTAAACTAAAACCAAAAAGACCATGAAAAATTTATTTTTTATTATAGCCATTATCACCCTAGTTCTTACTTTAAATTCTTGTACTGCTGACGAAATTGAAACAGAAAAACCTAAAGTTCAAGTAGAAGCTCAAGATGATGTTGATCCAAAACAAAACGGAGGTGTTGTTATACCACCAAAAAAATAATCAAGGTTTATTATAAAGTTATTGAGAGGTTATTGTCATCATTGATTATCCCTTTTGTCGTATAAAAAGTATAAAAAATGTACTTTTACAATTATTTTAATTCTTCAGTATTGAAACTATTTAACATAGCATTGATTTTTAGTCTATTTTTTTTGGGGTGCCAGCGTAAAGATGAAAAAATTTACGCTGCGACCACTAGTAATGTAGATTCCTTAATTTCAAATTCCAGAGACCAAACTAAAACAAAAAAGGAAAGACTAGAAAAGGCATTATTGGCATTTAAAATTATTGAAAACAATAATGCTTTAATAGTGTCCTCCGACTATTATTTTGAATTGGTAGATTCGTTTTTACAACTTGGAAAGAATGACAAATGTCTTTACTTATTGCAAAAATTGTATCGCAAATCAATTCTATTAAAAGATAACGAAGGTATTCAAAATGCAAGCTATAGTCTTGCAATTGTTTATCATAATGAAACAAAATACGATTCGGCCTATTACTACTTCACAAAATCAGAAAAAGTCATTTTAAAAGAAAAAAATGACAATTTGCTAGGAAACGTTAAAATCCAAAAAGCAGAAATTTTATCATTTAGGAATGATTATATTGGAACCGAAAAACTAGCCATTGAGGCATTAAAAATTGGCATTGCTAAAGAAAACAATTTATTGATTTACAATTGTTATCTCACTTTAGGTACAGCACTCATGGGTTTAAAGAATTATGACAAATCTTTAGACTATAACAATAAAGCAATTGAAGCCTCTGAATATCTAAAATCAGAACCAATGTATTTATCATATAAATGCCAGCCCTATAATCAAATTGCAAACATTTATGTAAAAACCCAAAAATATAGTAAAGCTATTGAATTTGCAAAACAGGGTTTAGCTTTAGCTGATTTTAAAAAAATAGATCCTCCGATTTATTGTTATCTTATTAATAAATTGGCTTACTCTAAATTTAAACTGGGTGATAAATCATCATTTAAACAATTTGAAGAAACTTTAAGAATTGGCGACAGCATTGGAAGTACACCTATTCAGATAACTTCTAAAATTTATTTAGGCGAATATTATTTAAATGAAAAAAACGATTCAAAAGCGAATTACTACTTAAAAGATGCACAATTACAAGCTCATAAAAATAACCTTTTTGAAGACGAACTCATAATTCTTAAATTATTAGCTCTTGTTAATCCTCATGAGGAATCCTTTTTTTCAAATAAATATATTCAGCTTACTGATAGTCTTCAAGATGTAGAGCGTACTTCTCAAGATAAATATGCCCGAATTGAGTTTGAGACTGACCAAATAGTTCAAGAAAAAAAAGTAGTTGAGGATAAAAAAAATGAAATCTCTAAACAGTTTTATTTATATGCTGCTTTAAGTGGATTTATATTGCTAATATTATTATTTGTGTTATCTATCAAAAACAAAAACATTAAACTTGAAAAATTGTTCCGTAAGCAGGAGCAAGCTCTTAATGATTCACAGATATATAATTTGATACTTTCAAATCAACAAAAAATTGAAGAGGGCAAGCTTATTGAAAAACAACGAATTTCTAGAGATCTCCATGATGGAATAATTGGAAAATTGTCAGCAATACGGATGAATTTATATGAAATTAAATACAATCAATCTCCAGAATCCATAAAAAAGCATTTAGATCATATTGCGGTTATGAAAGATATTGAAGAGGAAATTAGGAACCTTACACACGATTTAAATACAACTGTTTTTTCAGGCTCCGATGATTTTGAAGCCATGATTAAAGCATTATTTACAGAATTAAATCTAAATTCAGCAGCTAAAATAAGCATAGAAGTTGATCCAAGAATAGTATGGTCTGTTATTGATAAAAATGTAAAAATGAATCTTTACAGAATTTTTCAAGAGGCATTACAAAACATTAATAAATATGCAGACGCTAATTTAATAACGATTGCAATTACTAAAAATGAAACAAGTATAGGAGTTCAAATTGCTGATAATGGAAAGGGTTTTGAAATACAGCAAATAAAAAAAGGTATTGGTTTAAAAAATATGGAATATCGCACCATGGAGCTTAACGGACAATTCTCAATAGAGTCAAAACAAAATATAGGAACAAAAATAAATTTGTCAATCCCATTAGAATTCAATAAATTTGAGTTTTAAATATTTATGACAAAAAAAATATTAATTGTTGAAGATCATCCTTCAATGATTACTGCTTATCAGACTATTCTTTCGCACAATAGATTGGGCCATGATTTAGAGTTTTATTCAGCTAATAATTGTGAATCAGCATACGAATGCATTTCAAATGAAATTAATACAATTTCTTTTGATTTGGTTATGCTCGATTATAGTTTACCTCCTTTTCCTGATAAAAATATATTTAATGGTGGTGATTTAGCAGTTTTAGTTCATAAATATATTCCTTTAGCAAAAACACTGATTATTACTTCGCATTTTGAAAGTGTTATTTTGTACAATTTATATCAAAAAACTAAAGTCAACGGAATTTTGGTGAAAACAGATTTTGACGATGAGGAATTGTTATTGGCCTACGATAAAATCATGGCTGGTGAAAACTATTTCAGTAAGACTGCTAATAAAGCGAAAACAGATCGTTTATTAGCTGAAGGACATTTTGACACTATTGATCGTCAAATCATAACGTTAATATCTAATGGATGTCAAATAAAAACTATTGCCACTACTATTAAAGTTTCAGAAGATACTGTTAAAAAGCGTAAAAGTAAAATAAAGGATATTTTAGGTATTGATAAAGGAAATGACGAAGATATTTTACGGGAGTGTAGAATATTAAGAATGATCTAAATTTTGATGTAAAAATCTCAAAAAAATAAAAGAAACTTCAAAAGAATAAGTTTTATAACCAGGAAACATAATACGGTATTTTATGTGTTTTTTCAATTTATTAACCAACATCATTCTAAATTAACAAAGCTGTATTTCAAATAGATTCTAATAATGTAGATTTTATTTTTAATTGTTTCATTTATCATTTCCCCTCGAATTTAAACTTCAATTATTGTTACAGTTTCTAATCTTTAAAT
>NZ_QKNZ01000124.1:0-9864 GCF_014156605.1 Flavobacterium sp. SOK18b | reverse complement strand
CATGATTTTACGGTCTTTTTTATTTCATTACTCTTAATTTAAGTATGAAAAAAAATGATTTTTTATAAAAAATATTGAAAAAAAAAAAATCCGCTATTCAAAATAGCGGATTTTATACTTTTCGATCGTTATTTACGAGACAAATAGTCTACTACATTAGCTTCAATTCTTGCATCAATGTTAGTGATATCTGCTTTTATAAACTTTTCACCTAGAATGTTTTCATACAATTCTATATACCTTTCAGATACAGATTCTATATACTCATCTGTCATTTCAGGAATTTGTTGTCCCTCAAGTCCTTGAAAACCATTTTCTATCAACCACCTTCTTACAAACTCTTTTGACAATTGTTTTTGTTCGGTACCATTATTTTGACGGTCTTGATATCCATCCGCATAAAAATAACGAGATGAATCTGGTGTATGTATTTCATCAATCAACACAATTTTACCTTCTTTGGTTTTACCAAATTCATATTTGGTATCCACCAATATAAGACCTCTACTTGCTGCAATCTCTGTTCCTCTTTGATACAAATCTCTGGTATACTTTTCTAAAACAAGGTAATCCTCTAGAGATACAATACCTTTACTTAAAATTTCTTCTCTTGAAATATCGGCATCGTGTTCTCCGTTATCAGCTTTAGTTGTAGGTGTAATTATTGGTTCCGGAAATTTATCGTTCTCTTTTAAATCATCGGGCATTGAAACACCACAAATTTCTCTTTTACCAAGAGCATATTCGCGTGCCGCATGTCCAGACAAATAACCTCTAATAACCATTTCTACCTTAAATGGCTCACATAATTTCCCAACAGCTACATTTGGATCTGGTGTATCAAGCAACCAATTTGGCACTATATCCGAGGTCAGTTCCATAAATCGGGTAGCAATTTGATTTAAAATTTGACCTTTGTACGGAATTCCTTTTGGTAAAACCACATCAAATGCAGAAAGTCTATCAGTAGCAACCATAACCAATAATTCATCATTTATAGTGTATACCTCTCTTACTTTACCGCGGTAAACTGCTTTTTGATTGGGGAAATTGAAATTTGTAGTTGTAATTGTGTGGCTCATTTTTTTAGTTGTGTGTGTTTATATTGTAGCTGCAAATTTAAAACTATTTCATAAAGTATAGCAATGAATACCTCATTCAATTGTTTGATATTACAGTAAAACTATTTTTTGAGTAAGGTTTGATTGAATAAATCTAATATCCTGCTGTACTCATCAACCCATGAATACGTTTCTTTGAATCCGTGTGCTTCAACGGGAAAACTAGCTAAACTCCATTTTTTCTTACCCAATTCAATAAAACGCTGAGATAAACGAACAATATCTTTATATTCTACATTGTCATCAACCATTCCGTGCAACATCAATAAATCTCCTTGAAGATTATCCGCAAAATATATTGGAGAACTTTTTTTGTACGCATCTGGATCTGTTTCAGGAAAATTTAAAATATTACCTGTGTAGCCATGATTGTAGTGTGCCCAATCTGTAACCGATCTAAGTGCTGCACCTGATGCAAACTCTTTTGGCGCTGTTAACATCCCCATTAAGGTTATAAAACCACCATAAGAACCACCATAAATACCCACTTTTGAAGCATCAATACCATGATTTTCAACCAAGAATTTTTTTCCATCCAAGTAATCTGATAAATCTTTGCCTCCCATAAAACGGTATATACCAGTTCTAAAATCGCGTCCGTATCCATCACTTCCTCTATAATCAATGTCAAGAACCGTATATCCTTGATCTACTAACATGTTGTGAAACATGTACTCTCTATGATAGCTACTCCAATAATTGTGCGCATTTTGCAAATAACCTGCACCATGTACAAATAAAATAGCTGCTTTATTAGCATTTGCTTGTTGAGGCTTGTATAGTCTAGCATGAACCGTTGTACCATCTTGAGCTTTAAACGTAATAACTTCGGGTTCACGCCAAGAATAGGCTTTAAAACTTTCTGTTAATGATGATGTAATTTGATCCAAAGAGGTATTGGTTTTATTACTTGCCACGTACAATTCCCAAGGTTTGTTTTTATAGGAATAGCGAACTAATAACGAACTTTCATCAGGAGATATACTAACTTCATGAGCACCATCATTGGTTAAAATAGGTTGCATTTTTTTTGTTGAAATATCGAGCTTGTAAAAACTTCTGTTCCCTGGATGTGTGGTTGTAGTTGTTAGGTAAAATGCTTTTCTATCTTTAGCCAAAGCTACTGATCGTACTTCCCAATTGCCCTGCGTCAATTGAGTTTTAAGTTTTAATTTCAAATTGTAGGTGTACAAATGAGAATAACCAGTCTCTTCAGATTGGAAATAAACAGTCTCATTATCAGCTAAAAAACCAAGAGTTCCTCTCCCGAAAGAGCTTGACGGAATTCCAGGACCACCAATCCATGCTTCGTCATGCTGATAATTTATTTCTTCAAAAGTATTTTTTTCAAGATTCAAACGTACTATCCAACGGTCTTTATTATCTTGACTTCTAATCTCTGAAATGGCATAGCTACCATCATCATTATATATCGGCTCTTGAACAATAATTAATTTGTCCTTTTTTTCAGCTTTTTTATTTTTATCGTATAATTCAAAATATTTTGGAACATCTTGAATATGGCTCAGAGTAGAAAAATTGATAAAATAAACGGAGTCCTTAGCAACATTATAAACACCAAACTTTGAAGGAATCAAATTATTTACAGAAACTTTTTCTTTAGTGTCAACAATATCATTGTAGCCACTTGCAGTAATAAAAGCCTCCATTTTTTCTCTTTTTGCCTCTACTTCTTCTAGTAATCTAAAAGTGGCATAATTACCTTTAGGATCCATTTTCAACCCTCCAAAAGTATTTTTTCCATAAAAATAAGGTTTTGGGAAATCTGACTTAGAAAGTTTTGCTTTTTCAGCATTCCATTTTTTTAACGCCTCTTGATCTTTTACAAATTGGAACAGTTCTTCTTGCTGGGTCTTTAAAAAAGTTTCTTTTTGAGAAGCAACCTCATCCGCTTTTCCTTTTCGGAAATTTGTGAGCTGAATCAAAGAACCTTCGTTGATGTTGTATTGAAAAATATTGTCATTCTGTCTAAAAAACAACAAACCCGCTGTTGCACTTACTTGCAAATTTGAAATGGGACTGCTGTGCTGAAACAACTTTTTAGAAATTTTATTTTTCACAGAATACGAATACAAACGGCCTTTGTCAAGATAAAAATAAACATCTGGATTTGACGATTTTCTTAAATCTAATCTTGAGAAAATAGCTTCATCAGCTGGTGCTAATTCTGGCTTAGGCATGCCTTTTTTCCAGAAATACGTACTATTTCCTAGTTCATTATTTGGATTCCAATCAAAATATACTTTTTGTCCATCTATTGACCATCTTTCATTTTCTGGTTGAGAACCAATGAAAGCATTTCCTTTCATGATTTCCTCTAGCTTTAAGGTTTGACTGTTAATTGTAACCGAAAAAAGCATGCAAAAAAGCAGTATTACATTTTTATTCATTTCAATTTGATTTAAGTTTAGTAGTTATTGTTGCAGTTCTAGTTTAGAGTTAATTATTTTGTTAATGATGTAATTTGCAACTCCATCAGTCTCATTGGTCGTTGTTATTTCAAGTTGTGGCAACAACTCTTTCAAACTTTGAGGAGCATTCTCCATAAGTACGCCTATTCCTGCCTCCTGTAGCATGTTTTCATCATTATAACCGTCCCCAAAGACTAGCGTTTCTTGAAAACTAAAATTCTCAAGTTCAAGAATTTTAGCAATAGCTACACTTTTATCTACTGATTTATCCATGAATTCTAAACAAAAAGGCAAACTAAAGGCATGATTGAATAACCCCTCATGTTTTTCTAAAATCTGATCTCTAACTGCAAGTAGTTTTGAGTGGTTGTCGTGAGTAAACAATAATTTAATCCCGGCATAGTCCTCTAATTCATTAAAATTTACTAGTTCAGGACGATACATGATTTCAGGTTGAAAATCATTTAATTTCTTATTGTATTTGTTGGTAAACCAAATATCCTCTTTGAATAAAACTGTTGTAATATCTGGATCAATGTCAATGCTTAGTACTGACTGAATGTGTTCACTTTTTATATCAAACGAATAAAGTAACTTTTTATCAGGGGAATGAATACGAGCACCATTTGATGAGACCAAATAAACAGGAAATCCTAGTGAATCAAGTATTGGCATAGCATCAAGATGATGACGACCTGTTGCAACAATGATTAGATAATTATGTAGGTGAAGTTTTTGAAAAACGGAAATGGTTTTATCTGAAATTGTATGATTTGAGTTGAGTAATGTCCCATCTAAATCACTAACTATAACTTTAATATTCTGGTTTACAATCATTTTTTTTCTAAAAAATTCATACCCTCAAAACTATTCTATTTTTTAGACAATGAAAAGAGAACGTACTCTTTTTATTGTAGCATTATGTTAAAATAAAATGCCAATTTCATTACAAAACCTTTAACAAACTATTATTTCAAAAAAAAAAGACATATTCTTTAAAATTAAAAATCGGGGATGACATTGTATTGCGATCCCCGATTTCAATATTAAATAAAGTTCTAGTCGTTATTTTCAATCATTTTGTAAGCATCAATAACTTTCTTAACCAGTCTATGACGTACAATATCTTTATCATCCAGGTAAATAATTCCTATTCCATCAATATCTTTTAAAACTAACAAAGCTTCTTTAAGTCCAGATATGGTTCGCCTTGGTAAATCTACCTGACCGGGATCACCTGTAATCATAAACTTGGCACTTTTACCCATACGCGTTAAGAACATTTTCATTTGGGAATGTGTTGTATTTTGAGCTTCATCTAAGATTACAAAAGCATTATCAAGTGTTCTACCCCTCATGAAAGCAAGTGGAGCAATTTGAATAATCCCTTTTAAAATATAATCTTCTAATTTTTCATTAGGCAACATGTCTCGTAGTGCATCATACAAAGGCTGCATGTATGGATCCAGTTTTTCTTTCATATCGCCTGGTAAGAAACCTAGATTTTCTCCAGCTTCAACCGCAGGTCTAGTCAAAATGATTCTTTTTACCTGTTTTTCTTTCAACGCTTTCACAGCCATGGCAACACCGGTATATGTTTTTCCAGTTCCTGCTGGACCTACTGCAAATACCATATCGTTTTTTTCAAGAGTGTCAACTAGCAATTGCTGGTTAGGAGTCATGGCTTTAATTATTTTGCCCCCCACACCATGTACTAAAATTTTGTCACTCCCTTGAAATTTGCGATCTTCTTGTGCATCTCCCATAATAACTCTTTCAATAACATTATTATCTATGTTGTTGTAACGCGTAAAATGAAGCATCAATCGTTGAAATCGTTTTTCAAATTCGTCTAAAACTTCCTTTTCACCAAAAGCCTTGAGTGTAGTTCCTCTTGCAACGATTTTTAATTTTGGATAATATTTCTTTATGGATTCAAGATGAGTGTCTTGAGCGCCCCAAAAGTCTTTTGGAGCGATGTCTATGAGCTCAATTATTCTTTCGTTCAAATGATAGTATGTTTAGTTGTTTTATTTTAAAGTTAATCGAAGTCCTACACCGTTTGAATTGGTTATCAAATCTACTTTGATGCTTTCAAACTGCTTGTTACCTATAGCGTTCTGATTGTTATAGTCAGTCACTACATTTTTAATTTTCTTTGAGAAACCAATTTTGACAGGAATGGTTATTAAAAGAGCTGCAACACCTGTTCCCATAATTATTATAGGAATACTTTTATTGGATTTACCCTCAAATTCTGAATTCATACCCTGATCAAATCCTGAAATTACGTAAGCCATTGTACCTGTAAATAAAAGCACCGGCCCCGAAATAAGCAATATGTTACCTACTGTTTTCTTTGTTCTCCCAATATTGTAATCAGTTAATAATTGTTGATTATCTTTTAACAATTCTCTTACTTGATTGGGTGTGATTTTTTCCCTTTCAGAATCTAAAATATTTCCGTTAGACTCATAAACTATTTTTTGAGAATATGATTGAAAGGTGCTAAAAAAAATAATAAGAACAAAAATGCGTTTGATCATAAGTTTTGTTTTAACTCAAATTGAAATTTCTATTTAATTTAAAGCTTAAAATACTTTAGCTTTGCGTTTCTCAAATTTAGTGAAAATTAGGTTTACAAAACAGCAATAGTTATAAACAAATTTATGTCAATAATTACCCTTACTACCGATTACGGCTTGAAAGACCACTTTGTAGGTGCGTTGAAGGGAAAAATTTTATCTCAATATGCTGAGGCAACAATTATTGATATCTCACATGAAATTGACCCCTTTAATACCGTAGAGGCCAGTTATTGTGTGAGTGCAGCATACAGCAGTTTCCCTAAAGGTAGCATACACCTTATAGGAGTAGATATGGAGCGTAATAAAGAAAATCAACACGTAGCAATTCAGTGGAATGATCATTATTTTATTGCTGCTGATAATGGTATTTTGAGCATGCTTTCGCAAAAAATAAATCCGCAAGAAATTGTAGCCATAGACATTCATGATCAATTAGACCAAGATGCTGCTGACCTTGACGCATTTGTATTCGTAGCATGTCATTTAGCTAAAGGTGGCGCTCTAAAAACCATAGGCACTCCCATTGATACACTAAAAGAAGTAACAGATTTAAATGCAGTTTTAGCTGTTGATGGAAATTCGTTAAAAGGGCATGTGGTTTACATTGATCATTTTGGGAACGTTGTTACTAATATATCCAAAGAATATTTCAATCAAGTAGCACAAGGAAGATCTTATGAAATTGTTTTAAAAACTAAAAATATTAAAAACATATTGCAAAATTATTCTGCTATTGCAAAAAATGACAAATACCCCATTAAATCCTATGAAGGTGAAAAACTAGCTATCTTTAATGAAGCAGGCTACTTAGAAATTGCTATTTTTAGAAGTAATCCTTCAAAAGTTGGATCGGCAAGTAGTTTGTTAGGACTTAATTATAGAGATGTTATTATTATAAAATTTATATAAAGTTTAAACCAAAATCTAATGTTTGTACGCATTGTAAAATTAAGTTTTCATGAAGAGCATATTCCGGCATTTTTAGAAAACTTTGAGTTAATGAAAGATAAAATACGAAATGCGCCTGGAAATCGTTTCTTAGAATTGTATCAAGATAAAAACAACAAAAGCATTTTCTTTACTTACAGTTATTGGGAAACCGAGGCCGATTTAGAAAATTACAGAAATTCTGAACTATTTTATGAAGTGTGGACTTTCACCAAAAAATTATTCAACGATAAACCCGAAGCGTGGAGCGTAGATAAATTAGTTACTTTAGAGTAAAAAATAGTTTAAAGTTTAAGGTTTAAAGTTGTTGGATTGGGGACTTTAAACATTAAACATTTGAAACTTTAAACAAAAAAAACAAATGAAATCAATAGTTTTACGAGAAATAAAATCCTTTTTCGGTTCGCCAATAGGTTATTTAGTAATTGCCATTTTTTTAATCATTAACGGATTATTTCTTTGGGTTTTTGAAGGAGAATACAACATCCTTAATTCTGGTTTTGCTGATTTGACTCCCTTTTTCACTTTGGCACCTTGGATTTTAATTTTCCTGATTCCAGCTGTAACCATGCGAAGTTTCTCAGATGAGAAAAAACAAGGAACCTTAGAATTATTACTAACAAAACCATTAAGTATTTGGCAAATTGTAAACGGGAAATTTCTTGGAGCTTTGCTTTTAATTCTAATAGCTACAATTCCAACCTTTATTTATGTAGCCGTAATTTATGATTTAGGAATGCCTGAGGGTAATATCGATATGGGAAGCACAATAGGTTCGTATTTTGGATTAGTGTTCCTAATTGCAGCCTATTCTTCGATAGGGATATTCACCTCTACATTATCAGACAACCAAATTGTTGCTTTTATTTTGGCCGTTTTTATTTGCTTCTTTTTTTATTTTGGGTTCGAAGGTATAGCAACAGTGGTACCAAGTTTATCACAAATTATTGCTTCATTGGGTATGCAGGATCATTTTAAGAGTATGAGTCGCGGAGTACTAGACACGAGAGACATTCTTTATTTTACAAGTATTAGCGTTGTCTTTCTTTCATTTACTGTTTATAATCTAAAATCTTTCAAATCGTAATGACTACTTCTAAGAAAAAAAACCTGAAATCAGTATTGATTATTCTTGCCGTTGTATTAGTTGTTAATGCAATAGGAAGTTCCGTTTTTCATCGTTTTGATTTAACAAAAGATAAGAGATACACACTTTCCCCTACCTCATTAAAAATTATTGATCAGGTACAAAATCCGCTGGTTATAAAAGTATACATGCAAGGCGATTTACCTCCAGAATTCAGACGCTTACAACAAGAAACAAAGCAACTTTTAGAAGAATTTCAAGCTTACAATTCTAATTTAGTGTTTGAATTTGTAGATCCTTTGGAAAACAAGGACGCAAGCATGGACAACATCAAAGAATTGTATCGAAAAGGCTTAACTCCTGTAAACATAACTGTTGATGACAAAGGAAAACAGTCACAAGCTATGGTTTTCCCATGGGCAATTGCTGTTTATGATAACAAAGAAGTCAACATTCCTTTGCTAAAGAATATCATGGGAGCCTCTACTACCCAAAAAGTGATAGGATCTATCCAACATTTGGAATATTCTATTGCCGAAGGTTTAAATAAAATTACCAAAGCAAAACAGAAAAAAATAGCGGTCATCAAAGGGAATGGTGAACTACAAGATATTTTAATGGCCAAATTTTTATTGCAAGTAAGAGAAAGTTACTTTATTGCTCCTTTCACACTTGATTCAGTGGCTAAAAATCCGTTGAAAAGTTTAGAATCTCTTAAAGAATATGATCTAGCACTTATTGCAAAACCAACCGAAACGTTTACCGATCAAGAAAAACAAGTACTGGATCAATACATCATGCATGGCGGTAAAACGTTATGGCTTATTGACCAAGTTGTAGCAGAAATGGATAGTTTGTACAATCCTGCGGGAGCAACCCTAGCCTACCCAAGAGATTTGAACTTGAATGATATGTTTTTTAAATATGGCTTTCGTATTAATCCAGATTTAATAAAAGATGAGCAAGGAAGCCCTATAAAACTGGCTACTGGCGAACAAGGAAGTGCAACTCAATTTCAGGAATTCAACTGGAAGTTTGCACCACAAGTATATCCTACAAGTGTGCACCCTATTGTAAAAAATCTTGGAGGTATCAAATTTGACTTTGCTAATCCTATTGATACCTTGAAAAACGGCATCAAAAAGACAGTACTGCTACAGTCATCGCAATATTCAAAAAAGATAGGAACGCCATCAGAAGTAAATTTAGAAAGTGTTACCGAAGAAACTTCGCCTGCTGATTATGCCGCAAAAGGAAAACTTCCTTTATCAGTATTACTCGAAGGTAGTTTTGAATCGATGTATAAAAATAGAGTATTGCCTTTTGAACAAAAAACATTTTTAGACCAAGGAAATGCAAATAAAATGATCGTTGTAGCCGATGGAGATCTAATTAAAAACCAATTGGATAAAAACTTCCAACCTGTTGAACTAGGTTATGATCAGCGTTCAGGAAATTTATATGACAATAAAGATTTTTTAATAAACTGTGTCAATTACCTCTTAGATGATAATGGACTTATTAACATTCGAAGCAAGGATCTAGATTTACCTTTATTAGACAAAGAAAAGGTTTATGAAAACTATAGCAGTACCCCAATACTAAGTATCGGGTTACCAATTCTTATTTTAGGGATATTCGGTTTTGTGTTTACTTTCATTCGAAAAAGAAAATATAGTAAATAGATG
>NZ_QKNZ01000123.1:0-2617 GCF_014156605.1 Flavobacterium sp. SOK18b | reverse complement strand
TTTATGAATTAATAGGTGAAAATGAAAAAGCTTTGAAATGGATAAATAAATCGATAAAAATAAATCCTAAAGCACACAAAGAATCAGAATGGTTACATTCAAAAATACTTGAAGCTAAAATTAATGGTGAAAAATTTTATACTTCTGAATTTATTTTAGGTGTAACATTTGGAAATAAAAAAGCTCCAATCACAAAACTAAATGAAAGTGAAATAGACAAACTTTATAAATCAATTTATTTTCAACTAAATGAAAGATTGTCATTTATCAAACCAAAAGAAAAAATAGCTGCATTGCTTTTATTCGAAATCGGTAATTTATCCATTATTAGAAAAGAATTCAGAAAAGCGACGACTATTTTTGAAAAAGCCCAAGAATACGGATTAGAAAGTGATTTACTTGACGAAAGATTAAATTATGTAAAAGAACAATTGAAAACTAATAAGATAGCTGCCAAAAAGAAGACTGAAGAAATAGACTTAAAAAAAACAATAATTTTATCAGCTGGAATAGCATTGATTTTACTTCTAATAATGGTAATGGCAAGAAGAAAAAATAAATAAACTTTTCTGGTGCTTCTTTGCGTAAATCGCCTACTTGAGTAGAATGATAAATTGCAAATTACTTTGAAATAAAATTAATCTTGTAAGTAAATTAGAAATAAATGGAAGATTAATTGTTTGGTCAATCAATTGTAAAATTCTCCTTTGAAATTTCGGATTCAAATTTTAAAATTAGATGAGAATTAGTTTCTTTAATAATACCAATAGTAATTATTTTTGGATTAATTCCTTCAATAGTGATTTTGATAATTAATCTTTTAGTCAATGAAAATTTATATTCAATGTATTTTCTGCAAATAATAATGTTTTTGTTGAGTATTTGTACATTCTTTATAATTGGGTATTTAGGACAAAAAATGTTAGAAGAGAATTAATTATGGACAAAAGCTTTTTTACGAGATTACAGTTCTTGGCTAAATTTAAAGCTGTTTCGTATTTGGAATGATTTGCCTGTCGTTATCGCTCAATTTACAACTCCTTATAATGGGCTTGTTATAATTGTAAAACCGCCGCATTCACAGAATGTTGGGCATCATTTTAAAAATCAGAAATCAATGAAATTTAGTATTACAATTATATCTTTTATCCTTCTAATATCTTTTAAAACTATTGCACAGAATAAAAAAGATAATGATTTAACCGCAAAAATCGACTCTATTTTAGAGAGTAACAATTTTAATGGAGTGGTATTCATAACCGAAAATTCAAAGCAAATATTTTCTAAAGCTATGGGGTACTCAGATTTTGATAAAAAAAATATTTTAAAATTTAAGGATCAATTTGTAATAGGCTCTATTAGTAAACAAATAACAGCAGTTTTAGTATTGCGTGAATTTGAAAAAGGTAAAATTAAACTGGATGATAAAATCAATCAATACCTCACTCAGATTAATCAACCGTGGTCAAAAGAAGTTACAATTCATCAATTACTTACTCATACACATGGAATTGTAGCATTAGATGAACCTTTAGAATTCGTACAAGGTTCTCAATTTCATTATTCTCAAATAGGTTATGAATTACTTGCACAAATTCTTGAGAAAGTATCAAACAAGAAATTTGAACAATTATCAATGGATTTTTTTAAACAAAATGGTTTAAAAAATACTTTCCATCCTAATAATAAAAAATATAAAAATCTGGTAAAAGGGTATGAAGAGAATGAAGATAAACTATTAGAATATGCTTCAAATAGTTTGGATAATTATGTTCCAGCCGGTGCTTTTATTTCAAATGCAGCGGATTTAAATACATGGAATCAATTATTACATTCGGGGAAACTTGTCAAAACAGAAACTCTAAAATTGATGGAAACTAAATATGCCACCCGAATTCACCCAATTTTTGATAAAGTTGACTATGGATATGGTTTGCTTTTTCAAGATGGAGAGCAAAACATACAAATTGGTGCATTAGGGTACGCACCTGGTTTTGCTTCTGCCTGCTATTTTTATCCACAAACAAGAAGCAGTTTAATAGTTTTGGCAAATACAGCTAAAAATTTAGATAATTTTAAAATGACATTCAAAGTACATACCGAAATAATGGAATTAATGAAGAAACGAATGCCCAACAAACGTTTGTGACTGTCGTAGAATTTAGTGGAATTCTTTTTTTAATTCTTTTTTCGATTAGCTGAAAATTGATCTGTTGTAAAATAGATGCAATTTATGATTGCAGGAAAAAACAATAGGAACCAACACCAATTGTCAAATCAAATTTTTATCAAATTTCAAATTTTCTAAGTTAGTTCAAATTGAAAAAGACGATAAAACTATGCTTAAGTTTTTTTATTCTTACTCGAAAACACACACAAATACTACACCAAATAATACTCCCTCACCAATAAACCCAAAGTTGCCAGCTAACATTCCAATTATAACGTCTAACATAATTTCTATTGCAATTCCAGAAGATAGTTTATTCTTCGGCATATTATTAAGTGCTTTGCACCTTATTAATTCCCAAGCTTCATACTAGAATACTAATTTTTTTAGATGAAAAATCACCTTAAAAAAATGCCGCAAAATAGAAGTTTTGCGGCATTAAAAGAA
>NZ_QKNZ01000122.1:0-8682 GCF_014156605.1 Flavobacterium sp. SOK18b | reverse complement strand
TTGAAAAACTTTTAAATAAAATCTATAACTTTACAAAATCAAGAAACCAACCCGTTATGCGAATTTTAAAATATATTTTCCTTCTACTTCTACTAAGCCTTGTGGCTTTGACTATATTTATTGCCACTCAAAAAGGAGATTTCACTGTAGAAAGAAGTCATATTATTAAAGCGCCTAAGAATACTGTATACCAATTTGTTAATGATTTAAGAAACTGGGAAGATTTTGCAACCTGGATATCTAAAGATGCAGCTTCAAACCTTTCTTTTTCAGAAAAATCAATAGGCAACGGAGCTACAATGACTTGGGATAACCAAACAAATTCGGGATCAATTGCAACACTTTCATCACAAGAAAACGATAGTATTTCACAAAAAATGGATTTTGATGGCAGTGAATCATCAGTAGTATTGCGTTTTAAAGATACTTTAAATGGGACTAAAGTGACTTGGAAATCTCAAGGAAAAATGAGCTTTACCATGAAAGTAATGGCTGCAATGCAAGGTGGGATTGATAAAATAATGGGTCGCGTTTACGAAAAAAGTTTAGAGAAACTCGAAAAAACATTGGTTTTTGAAACCAATACTTTCAATATAAAAGTCATTGGCCTAACCACAAAATCAGGAACAAATTACTTAAAACAAACCTTTACAAGCAAGCTTACTAGCGTTTCTAAAAATGCTAATATCGTATTTAATAAATTAACTGCTTTTTGTTCCAATAACGGCGTTGAAACAAATGGCAAACCATTTTTATTGTTTCACAATTACAATGCAACAACAGGATTAGCACAAATTTCTTTTTGTATTCCTACTAAAAACCGAATTTTGACTAGCTCAGGTAGTGATATTTTATCAGGTACATTAGAGCCATTTGAAGCCATAAAAACAAATTTAACAGGCGATTATACTCACATAAGCAAGGCTATTCAACAATCTAATGCGTACATAGCTAAAAATAAGGTTGTTGTAAGTCCTAATTTTAGCCATTTAGAAGTTTTTAAAATTAATAAATCAGACGTAAAAAACCCATCAAAATGGGAAACTGAGGTTTATGTGCCGCTTCCGCCAAAAGTGATTCCTGTAACCGCTCCTGTTAAATCTACGACTGCTACTCCAGCAGCTCCTGGCAATCAACCAACTCCAACAGAAATCAAAGAAGAAGATTCTGAATTTTAAAAAAACACCTTTTGGTATTAAACCTTATTATTCAAAAATCATCTTAAACTAAAAAAACATTGTGCAGGAAGAACAGGAATTTATAAACCAATTATTAAACCCCAAAACGCAAAATCAAGCGTTTCAGAGGTTGTTATTGGAATATCAAAAACCATTGTATAACCATATCCGCACCATTGTTTTAAATCACGATGATACAGATGATGTTTTGCAAAATTGTTTCATTAAAATTTTTCAACATCTTAAAAGTTTTAAAGGAGATAGCAAACTTTTTTCTTGGATGTACCGTATTGCTACAAATGAGGCCTTGACTTTCTTAAAACAAAAAGCCCGTGCTAATAATATCTCATCTGAGGCTTTGCAAAATAAAACACTCGATAATCTAGAAGCCGATGTATTTTTTGATGGAAATGAAATGCAATTAAAGCTACAACGCGCAATTGCGTTACTACCAGAGAAACAGCAACTGGTTTTTAAAATGAAATACTTTCAAGAACTTAAATATGAAGAAATATCAGAAATTTTAGGCACCACAGTAGGCGGGTTAAAAGCCTCCTATCACCTAGCCGTAAAAAAAATTGAAGCTTTTGTTTCTTCCACTTAAACCTTTTAGTAATAACATTGTCTAAACACTATTATGAAGACATTTAAATTAGATAACGAACCAAAAATAGATACTGGATTTAAAGTTCCAGATCATTATTTTGACACTTTTTCTGCAAAGATGATGCAGCAAGTAGAGCAAAATGAACCACCCGTTATTTCTATTTTTCAACGAAAGAAAACTTTAATATTCTCTGCTGTAGCTGCCGTATTAGTTTTAGCGCTGATGGTTCCTTTAGTGGTACAACAACAAAACAATAAAGAAAATGAGCTAGAAACAGCTGCATTAGAAAATTATATTACTTATCAAACAAATGTAAATCAATACGATTTAATTAATGGTTTGAATTATGAAGAAATTGAAAATATGAAAACTCCAATTGCCCTGAAAGATGAGACAATTGAAGAACATTTTTCAACAAATACCAACCTAGAAAATTTAATTTTAGAATAATAGATTTAAAAAAAATACAATGAATAATTCAAAAATAATACTCCTTGCTTTATTATTTGTTTCTTTTAATTTTTACGCTCAGGGCGAAAGCATGAAAGAAAAAAGAGAGCAAATAAAAGTTTTGAAAGCTGCTTTTTTTACCACTGAAATAGGATTTACAACAGCAGAGGCCGAAAAATTTTGGCCTGTTTATAATACTTATGATGACAAACAATTTGATTTAAGACATCAAAAAATGAAGTCTTATGTAAAACGAATGAGTGATGGCTCCTTAGATAAAATTAACGAAAAAGAGGCCAAACTATTTTTAGCTCAAATTGAAGGTACTGAAGAGGAACTATTTTATGTTCGTAAACGTTTTTTACAAAATTTAAGAACGTTTTTACCAGCTGTAAAGATTGTAAAATTAAAAAAGGCCGAAGAAGATTTCAATAAAAAATTACTCCAACAATACCGCAATAACGGACAAAAAAATTAATTTCCTTTTTTATTAATTCAAGAACTACCCTCAGTGTCTAGGATACTGAGGGTAGTTTTTTTTAATTAAATCGTAACCGAATCATTTTATTTTGGCCCGCTGCAATAGCCGTAGTTGCATTAATAAAGCGAATGGTATTCAGTTTTGAATCTGTTGCTAATTGTTTCCAAGAAACGCCACCATCCCCAGAATAAAACATTCCAGAGTAACCCACCGTAACAATACCTTTCCCTTTACTCTTGGGCACATATTGCACACAAGATGCATAACCAAAAGCCATATTCTCAGCTACTAGTTTCCAAGTTTTTCCTCCATCAACAGTTATGGCTTTATTTGAATGATTTTGATCTCTATTTTCATAATCACCTCCTGTAATAAACCCTATTTTATCATTGTAAAAATCAGCAGTAAATATTCCTGTCATACTTTTACCTTGTACGATAGGCGTTTCATAAACTGTCCAAGACTTTCCTTTATTTGGCGAATAAAAAACTCTTGACTTAACTCCACCAGAGACAATCCAAGTAGAAGAACCTTTTAATACAATATTAGTGTTGCTTGCTGCAAAAGCAGCCTCTCCTGCACTTGTTGTAGGCATGAGTATGTCAGGAACTTTTTTCCATGAAGCTCCGCCATCACGAGTAATGATAACATTTAAACCAGTAGAAACAGGGTCACCCATGGCTATACCTTCTTTATTATTCCAAAATTGCATACTATCAAAAAAAACCTTCTCATGATTTTCTTGATAGACCAATTTAGTAGTTAAATCTTTTTTTGAAATTTGATATAACAAAGCAGGATTTGACACACTTAAAACATAAACATAATCTCTAGTTTGTGCATTACTTCTAAATTCTAATTGCAATGTATCCTTAACAATTTTGTTTTCAGTTTTTTTATTTGTTATCAAATCAAAGCAGCCATACCGATTTTTATCAGCCACATACCAAATTTTAGTTCCATCAATCACTAAAGATCGAATGCTAATTTTATCTTCAAATAAGGTATCAATACTTACATTCTTAAAAACAGAGCTTTCCATCCCCGTTTTATTAGCATTAACTTGACTTTTACAAGAAACGATAAAAAGAACCCATAAAATAAAGGAAAAACGGTAATTCATATACTATTTATTTTAGGCCAAAGTACAAATAAAAATCTAGAGTTACAGTCTAAAAAAAAACTGGCATAGTAATTGGTTACTACATAAATGTGAAACTAATTCCATTATATATGAAAACTAAACTACTCCTATTCAGTGTTATGACTACCTTATTAGTCACAACTTCTCAGGCACAAGATAGAACATCAGTAAACGCCATGAATTCTGAAATAAGCGATAATCTAGATTTGAGAGCAATAGCTTCCATTTTTGGTGATTCCAGAGATCTTGATGATTTTGAAAGAAGATTAAACGACCCGAAAGCTCAGATATCTAATCTAGATTTAAACAACGACAATCAAGTTGATTATTTAAGAGTTGTAGAATCGGTAGAGAGCAACACACACCTAATTGTTGTTCAAGCTGTGCTAGACAGAGATGTATACCAAGATGTAGCTACAATTGATGTTGAAAGAGATAGAAACAATAAAGTTCAGGTACAAGTAATAGGGGATGTTTACATGTATGGTGATAATTATATTTATGAGCCAGTTTACTATACTACTCCTGTAATTTACGCATCATTCTGGAGACCTTCCTACCGTGCCTATACTTCTAGATGGAACTGGGGATATTACCCATCGTACTACTATACTTGGAATCCTTTCCCTGTGTTTAGATATAGAAATAATATTTCAATTTGTTTAAATAGCTATAACAGTTACAATTATGTAAATTATAGAACAAGCAGTAGAGCGGTTGTTCTTTATAACTCAAGACGCTCTAATGGGTATGAAAGACAATATCCAAACTATGCTTTTTCAAGACGTAATGTGGCTGTATCAAACCGATATGAACTAGACCAAAGAAGAACAAGCTCAAGAGTAGAAAACACTTATGGTAGACGCACCACCAATGATGCTAATAGATACTCTACAAATAGTAGCAGAGAAAACCGTACGGCACAAAACAGTACTTCTGGTAGATATGAATCACAAGGAAGATCTCGCACAGAAAATAGCAACAATTCAAATCCAATACCAACAAGAACTGAAAACAACAGATATAGCACAAGAACTAGTGGAGAGACAACCACTGCTAACGGGCGATCTGATAGAAGCTACTCTCAAAATAGAGGCAATACAAGTAACGAAAGAGTTATGCAAAGAAGCGAAAACCAAACTGCAACAACTCAAAGTAGATCAAATTCTGAAAACAGTATACCATCAAGAAGAGAAAGTTCACCGAGAGATTATTCGCAAAACAGATCTAGTTCAGCACCACAAGCTACACCTCAAAGACAAGAATCAAGTTCTAGGGGTAATTCTGGTAGAGGATCTGAAACAAGAGGAAATAGCAATCAAAGAGGAAATTCTGAACGATCAGAAAATAGAAGATCTTAGATTTGATTAAAATACTTGAAAAACACGACAATTTTAGTCGTGTTTTTTTTTACACAAAAAGCACCTAATATATTATAAAAGTGTAAATTTGAAACGTTTTTAAAAAAAAATTTCATGAACGCTTCACACAAAGACCTCCATACTAAATGGACATTAGGCGGGTTATTAATTTCATTAGGAATCATTTACGGAGATATAGGAACCTCACCTTTGTATGTGATGAAAGCCATACTTGGCACTCATTTAATAGTATCAGATATCGTTTTGGGAGGTATCTCCTGTGTTTTTTGGACTCTTACGCTACAAACAACCATTAAATATGTGATTATCACACTTAGCGCAGACAATCATGGTGAAGGAGGAATTTTTGCACTGTACGCATTGGTTAAGAAAACTAAAATTCAATGGTTAATCGTTCCAGCAATAATTGGAGGAAGTGCTTTACTAGCAGATGGTATCATTACACCTCCCATATCAGTTTCTTCAGCCGTTGAGGGTATAAGAACCTATTATCCTGAAATCAATACAATCCCAATAGTTATTACTATTTTATTCATTTTGTTCATGATACAACAATTTGGAACAAAATTAGTTGGGAAATTCTTTGCGCCAATGATGCTTATTTGGTTTGGAATGCTAGCTATTTTGGGGATTTCTCAAATTACTCAAAATACCGAAGTATTAAAAGCTGTAAACCCGTATTATGCATACCACTTATTATCCATTCATCCTGAAGGATTTTTTGTACTTGGTTTTGTTTTCTTATGTACTACTGGTGCTGAGGCATTATATTCTGATATGGGACACTGTGGTCGTAAAAATATCCGAATTAGTTGGGTTTTTGTAAAACTAGCATTGGTACTAAATTATTTTGGACAAGCTGCTTACTTATTACAACATGAGGGCGAAACTTTACAAAGTATTGGTGGAAAAAATGGGAATCCGTTTTACTTAATCATGCCAGATTGGTTTCAACCTATAGGGATTGTAATAGCTACACTTGCTGCTGTTATTGCATCTCAAGCTTTGATTAGTGGTTCATTTACCTTAATAAATGAAGCAATGAGACTTAATTTCTGGCCAAAAGTAAAAATCAAATATCCTACAGAATTAAAAGGACAATTGTACATTCCGTCAATTAACTGGTTGTTATTTATAGGATGCGTTGGTATTGTATTGCATTTTGAAGAATCTAGCAACATGGAGCATGCTTACGGACTAGCTATTATTCTATGTATGATCATGACCACCATTCTATTGAATTACTACTTGATTATGAAAAGGGTAAAATTATATTTTATAGTTCCCTTAATCACCATTTATTTAGTAATCGAATTCAGTTTCTTAGCTGCTAATATTACCAAATTTGCCGAAGGTGGTTACGTAACACTTTTTATAGCTATAGCATTAATATCAGTAATGACAATTTGGTATTTGGCTAAGAAAATAAATAAAAGTTACACCAAACTGGTTAAAATTGAAGATTACAAGAAAGTACTTGTTGAATTAAGTGCCGATTTATCAATACCAAAATATGCAACACATTTAGTTTACATGACTAACGCTGGACGAGTTGATGAAATAGAGGAAAAAGTAATGTATTCTATCTTACAAAAAAGACCTAAAAGAGCTGACATATATTGGTTTGTTCATGTCAATATTCTTACAGAACCTTACAAAACCGAATACAAAGTTACCGAAATTGTAAAAGACGATTTATATCGAGTAGACTTTAACCTTGGTTTTAGAGAACCTACTAAAATCAATCTCATGTTCCGCGAAGTTATTAGAGACATGGTTAAGAAGGGTGAAGTAGATATCACGAGTAGGTACGAATCTCTAAACAAAAACAATATTATAGGAGATTTTAAATTCGTATTATCCGAAAAATTCCTTTCTAACGATAGTGATTTAAGATGGCATGAAAAATTAATCATGAATTCATACTTTTTTATCAAAAAACTAAGTCTTTCAGAAGAACGCGCTTTTGGCTTAGACAGTAGTTCTGTTAAAATTGAAAAATTCCCAATGGTACTTCATGCACCAGAAAACATAGGGCTCACGCGAGTAAAATAAATTAAGAATCCTTTAAAAAAAGCATTGTAGCAATACAGTGCTTTTTTTATGAAAATTTTTTAAACAACATTCAGTACTAAAATTTAACATTCAAATCAATTAATAGTACCTTTGCACCTCAATTATTTAAAATGAGATTACACAGAAATTTAGTTTACACAACAATAGATGCTTTAAATGCTATTTTTAATGAAGGCGAATATGCCGATAAAGTAGTAGCACGATCCTTAAAAAAAGACAAACGTTGGGGAAGTTCAGACAGGAAGTTTGTAGCCGAAACCATTTATGAAATTGTGCGCTGGAAACGATTATACTCTGAAATAGCAGAGGTTAAAGAGCCTTACGATAGAGATAATTTATGGAGAATGTTCTCTGTATGGGCCGTTTTAAGAGGCTACCCAATCCCTGATTGGCGCCAGCTTGAAGGTACTCCTGAACGAAAAATAAAAGGTCGTTTTGATGAACTGTCAAAAGTAAGAGCTCTGAAAGAATCTATACCTGATTGGATGGATGAGCTAGGTGTAAGTGAACTTGGAGAAAAAGTTTGGTCAAAAGAAATCACTGCTCAAAACCAACCTGCGAAAGTTATCCTTAGAGTAAACACCTTAAAAACAACCCGTGAAGCTTTGCGTGCTATTTTAATGGATTTAAACATTGAAACAGATACACTTAAAGATCAACCAGATGCACTTGTTTTAAAAGAAAGAGCCAATGTATTTTTGACAGATGCTTTTAAGCAAGGTTTTTTTGAGGTACAAGATGCAAATTCTCAACTAGTTGCAGCATTTTTGGATGTAAAACCAGGAATGAGAGTAGTTGATACCTGTGCAGGTGCAGGTGGAAAAACACTTCACATCGCCTCTTTGATGGAAAATAAAGGACAATTAATTGCAATGGATTTATATGAAAGTAAATTAAAGCAATTAAAAATTAGAGCCAAAAGAGATGGTGCTTTTAATATTGAGTATCGCATCATAGACTCTACTAAAGTTATAAAAAAATTACACGAAAGAGCAGATAGAGTTTTGATTGATGCTCCATGTAGTGGTTTAGGAGTTTTAAAAAGAAACCCTGATGCTAAATGGAAATTGAAACCAGAGTTCATTGATAATATTCGTAAAGTACAATCTGAAGTTTTAGAAAGTTATTCAAAAATTGTGAAACCAGGAGGGAAATTAGTTTATGCAACTTGCTCTATTTTACCATCTGAAAACCAAGATCAAGTGAAACGTTTTTTAACTACCGAAATTGGAAAACAATTTACTTTCGTTAAAGATCATAAAATCCTAGCGTCAGAGTCAGGGTTTGATGGCTTTTACATGGCGCTTTTAGAACGTAAAGAATAATATTAAAAGCTTATACCACAAAAAAAAACTCCAATTTCT
>NZ_QKNZ01000121.1:0-814 GCF_014156605.1 Flavobacterium sp. SOK18b | reverse complement strand
CAATAGTTGGAGCAGCATTGCTTACCACGGTTACATTTTGCATGCCTACGCAACCTTTGGCATCCATAACATAGACATCCCATGATAAAGCAGTCAAGTTAGTATCTACTGAAAGAACTGGATTGGTATTGTAAGCACCCATTGCTGGTGGTGTAACGGTTCCTCCAGGAAGTACCGCATATTGATATGCGCCTGAACCGCCTGTTACTGCGCTTACGGTAATTTGTGAAATGTCTTGTGTACAGAACACTTTGGTAGCTGCTGTAGTGAAAGCTATTGGATTTGGCAACGTAATGGTAACTGCATCACTAGCTACACATAAAGTAGTGTTGTCTGTAACGGTTACTGTATATGTTCCTGCATTTAGGCCTGTTAACGTTATTACATCTCCCACTGGTGGCAATTGTGTAAATGGCAGTAAAGCTGGCACGCTTGTTACATTTATTGAATAATTACCTGTACTGCTAAATCCAGTTACGGTAAATCGAGCCGAACCATTATTTGTAGTTCCATTTGCTGGGTTACACGTAATATCGTTTACCAACGCGCCTACAATAGAAATGTTTACACGTGGAGCCACTGTGTACAATTCTTGGTACGTACATCCATTAGCATCTGTTACTTGGAACATATAATCGCCTGCTGTTAAACCTGCAAAACTATTTGAAGGACCATTATTGATACTAGAAGGCGATAGCATTTGATAAGTAAACGGAAGCACACCGTTTGCAACCGTGTTAATTGTTACCGTACTTGTTGTACTTGTTGCTGGTGCACAATAAATCACTGAACCAGAAATATCCATATTTGTTGG
>NZ_QKNZ01000120.1:0-26205 GCF_014156605.1 Flavobacterium sp. SOK18b | reverse complement strand
GTGGTTTTTCATAGTAGTTTCTTACTAAAGGAATTATTTCGCTTAATTATCATTGGAGAAGTAATTAAGCGAATATAATTCAAACAAAAATAATGGCGTTGCTGTATTTGGGTACTAATTCAAAATATCAGAAAACGAACTACTACAGTTTAATTTAACTTTATTGAAGTACTAATTCCTAATAGAAATGTTTCTTAATTAAATTTAGAGCTAAGATAATAGATGGGATACATTAATTTTTATTTATATTTGTAATGATTACTATAAATTATATATATGAACTACACACTCCATCAACTTCAAATATTTCTTAAAGTAGTTCAAACCAAAAGTGTTACTAAAGCAGCCGAGGAGTTGCATCTTACACAACCCGCTGTATCTATACAATTAAAAAACTTCCAAGATCAGTTTGATATTCCGCTAACAGAAGTGGTTGGTAGACGTTTGTATATCAGTGATTTTGGTCAGGAAATTGCTGATGTAGCTCAAAATATAATCAACCAAGTGGAGACGATAAACTACAAAACGATGGCCTTCAAGGGGCAATTGAGTGGTAGATTGAAAGTGTCAGTTGTGTCTACCGGTAAATATGTTATGCCTTATTTTTTGTCTCATTTCATGAAACTGCATTCTAGTATTGAACTACAAATGGATGTAACCAATAAAAGTAAAGTTTTGAGTAGTCTTGAAAAGAATGAAATAGATTTTGCTTTGGTATCGGTGTTGCCTACTAATATGAATGTGGAACGATTGGATCTTTTGCAAAATAAATTATATCTCGTTGCAAATTCAAATTTAGACAAAGCAAACCTTCAAAATCAGGATACTATTTTTAATAATGTCCCTCTTATTTTTAGAGAAAAAGGATCAGGTACACGCCAATTAATGGAAAATTTTATAAATAAAAATGCTGTAACAATTCCCAAAAAAATGGAATTAACCTCAAATGAAGCGGTAAAACAAGCTGTAATTGCAGGACTAGGATGTTCAATAATGCCACTTATTGGAATAAAAAATGAATTGGCTAATAAAGAGCTTCAGATTATTCCTTTCAAAGGATTACCTATTACCACAACGTGGAGTATTATTTGGTTAAAAGGTAAAAAACACGCGCCTGTTGCGGCTGCATTCTTAGCACATTTGGCTCAAGAAAAAGCAACTATTATTGAAGAAAAATTCAATTGGTCTGAAGGATATTGAATCTTTTTTTGGCTACAGCCCAAAAAAAATAGTCTTACTTTTTAGTAAGACTATTTTTTTATAATTTATTCCTGAATTTTTATGGTAGTAAAACTCTATCAATTATATGTACCACACCGTTGCTACATTGGATATCAGGAATAACCATGTTAGCAGGAATAGTATTCCCATTACTTTTAACTGTAAATACTCCGTTTAAGAACGGGCTGTATGTTAAAGTACCACCACCAGCTGTTGTAGCTGTTGTTGCAGTTTGCTCAGATGTAAATTTACCACCACTAATAGCATGGTTTAATAAAACTTGTTGTAAAACTGCTTGAGGAGCGTTAGCTACATCTTGAATCGTTGCAAAACCAGCAGCTTTAAATGCAGCATCTGTTGGCGCATAAATAGTGAAATTGTTTGCTGGATTTGATAATGTAGGTGCTAATCCAGATGAAATAACTGCTTGGACTAGAAATGTAAGTTCTGGTGATTTAAAAACTTTAGAATCTTTAAGTAATATTGCTGAGTCTACAATGTTTACTCCGGTAGCAATCATTACTTTATCTATAGCGTGAACTGTTCCGTTACTTGCTGCTACATCAGTAAGAATTATTTTTGATCCGTTAATATACAGATCACTTCCTCTACTGATAAAACGTCTGTTTATGCTTAATGCAGATGCAGATGTACCACCAGCCATAATTTGGTTTGCCATTAAACTTCCGTTAGAAACGTGGTATAATAAAGTATTTGTTAAAAAACTGTTTTGCAAAACGCCAAGGCTTCCGCTATTTACAAGTCCTAATTTTGCGAAAGCATCATTTGTTGGTGCAAAAACTGTATATTTTCCTGATGGATCATTTGGGTTACTGTTACTCAATACACCAGCAACTCCACCTTGAATAGCAGCTCCTTCTAGAGTACTAAAATTTGCATTTGCTACTGCAATTGCTGCAATACTTGGTTTCTCATCTTGGTAATCATTCTCACATGATGACAATGTAGCTAGTAATGATAGCGCTACTACTACGCTTTTTATGTTTACGTTTTTCATTTTGTTGACTGTTTTTTTATTAAAATTTGTATACTAAACCACCGTATAAACCAGTTGCTTTACCAACGTTTCTACCTTCAATTACAGTGCTTGCACCTGCTGAAATACCTACTTCTTTTGTAATCGGGGTGTAAAGATTTAATCCTATTTTAGTATAATTTACTTGTGTACTTGGGAAAAAACCTGTGAATCCTTCTCCAAGAATATCAACACCACTTGTAGATGTTTGGTTGGCAATAAAAGCATCAGCGTAGAATAAAGATGCTGCATATCCTAATTTTACTTCACTTGAGTAAGAATTTGGAACTTCATTAGAAGCAAAGTTTCCAGCAAATTGTGCGGAAGCAAAAACTCCCGAATTCATTTTATACATGGCCATACCGGTTGTACTAAATGTTGTAGAACGGTTTCCAATAGCGATGATGGATTGTAATCCCTCATTAACGTTGTAATCTCCTAGCGGTGTTTTAAGTCCCAAAGCTCCTATAAGACGTAGCGATGATTTTCCGAAATCAAAATAAAACGGACTGTACTTTACAAAAACTGAAACATCTTGAAGACCTTTTCTCTCATTTTCAAAGTTATTGTTTGTCAATACTTCTTGTGATGCATTACCAGTTGCTGTTATGTATGGTAAAACCATTACAACATCAACTTGATCCGAGATTCCGTAAACACCATAAATAGATGCGCTAGTAATTTTTACGTCATTAAAAACAGGAACGCTCTCAACTTCTTGTGGAACAAGAAAAACATTATCATATTTCTCAAAACTATAAGAAAGCGCAACATTTCCCTTTCCTTTTCCTTGCATAAAACCGCTAATTGGGCTTTGTGAAAATGCAGTGGTAACACATCCTAGTGTAGTTACTGCAAGTAATAGTACTATTTGTTTTTTAATCATAATGGTTGTTGTTTATTATTTAACTTTGTTTTTGTCATTTACGGAGATACTTCTCTTTTGGTTTTATTTTTTTTGAAAAAAAATCAATTTATTTATAAGTATCAATTTTTCAATGAGTTATACTTGCTAAATTAAGAATTACACACCTCATTGTAAAGTCTCTTTCTTAATTTTTATTTATTTTAAATAAATGCTGTAGGGTGTTATTATTAGTAATTAAATTCCATGAAATACTGTATTAACCCAAGTTTAATTCACATTCATTACTATTTACCGCATAAAATACTGAGTAACATCAAAGTATTATATAAAAAAAGGCGCTTTTTTACAAAAGCGCCTTTTAAAAAGTTAGTTTCACTTAAATAATATACCTTATTTTTTATTTTCTATCCAAGTTCTAGCATTTACAAACGCTTCTAACCAAGGAGAAACTTCGTCTTTTTGATCTCTGTCTGGATAATTAGACCAGTTCCACGGGAAAGTAGAACGTTCAATATGCGGCATCATTACTAAATGTCTTCCTGTTGTGTCACACATCATGGCTGTGTTATAATCAGAACCATTTGGATTAGCCGGATATCCTTCGTATCTATATTTGGCAACAATGTTATAGTTTTCTTCCGCCATTGGTAAGTTGAATTTTCCTTCACCATGTGAAATCCAAACGCCTAAAGTTGCACCTTCTAAACTTGATAACATCACCGAATTATTCTTCTGAATTTTTACAGATGTAAATCCGCTTTCATGTTTATGTGAATCGTTGTGTTTCATCTTTCCATGTATTTCATGTTCTGGATTGATTAATTCTAATTCCATCATTAACTGACAACCATTACAAATTCCAACAGAAAGCGTATCTTCTCTTTTAAAGAAGTTTTTCAAGGCAGTATTCGCTTTTTCATTGTATAAAAACGCACCAGCCCAACCTTTTGCTGATCCTAAAACATCTGAATTAGAGAATCCACCAACCGCTCCAATAAATTGAATGTCTTCTAAGGTTTCTCTTCCCGAAATTAAATCGGTCATGTGAACATCTTTTACATCAAAACCAGCCAAGTACATAGCATTTGCCATTTCACGCTCAGAATTACTTCCTTTTTCACGAATAATCGCCGCTTTTGGTCGGTTTGTGTTTGAAACTACTGGTAATTTTCCATCAAAATGATTTGGGAAAGTAAATTGTAAAGGTTGATTAGCGAAATTTTCATAACGCTCTAACGATTTACCATTTTTAGTTTGTTTTTGATCTAATAAGAAAGAGGTTTCAAACCAAATTTCTCTATATTTTTTTGAAGAAAATTCAAAGGAATCTTCATGATTTACAATAGAAATAGTATCCGAATTCGTAACGGTTCCAATATTGAAAATTTCAACTCCTTTGGCTTTAAATATTGTTTCTACTTCTACATCCGCTTGGAAAACAACCGCAATATTTTCTGAAAACAATAATTTAGTAGAATCGATTTCATTGATAGCAGTTAAGTCATAATTCGCACCTAAATTCACATCAGCAAAACACATTTCTAACAAAGTTGTGATTAAACCACCACTTCCAATATCATGACCCGCTTTGATTTTTCTTTCTTTAATTAAATCTTGTAACGTATTAAATGCATTTTTGAAGAAAGGAGCATTTTTGATCGTTGGCGTTTCATTTCCAACTTTATTTTGTGTTTGATTAAATGACGAACCACCTAATTTAAAAGTATCTTGTGATAAGTTTAAGTAGTAAATGTTTCCACCATTTCGTTGTAAAACTGGTTCTACAACTTTCGTAATGTTTGAACAATTTCCAGCAGCAGAAATAATCACTGTTCCTGGTGCAATAACTTCATCATTCGGATATTTTTGTTTCATGGAAAGAGAATCTTTTCCAGTTGGAATGTTGATTCCTAATTCGATAGCGAAATCTGAACAAGCTTGAACAGCTTCATATAAACGCGCATCTTCACCTTCATTTTTACAAGCCCACATCCAGTTTGCGGATAATGAAACTGAATCTAAACCATCTTTTAATGGTGCCCAAACTAAGTTAGAAAGCGATTCTGCAATTGCATTTCTTGTACCAGCAACTGGGTCAATTAAAGACGAAATAGGAGCGTGGCCAATTGAAGTCGCAATTCCTTCTTTTCCTTTGAAGTCTAAAGCCATTACACCTACATTGTTTAAAGGCAATTGTAACGGTCCAGCACATTGTTGTTTGGCTACTTTTCCACCTACACAACGGTCGACTTTATTCGTTAACCAATCTTTACAAGCCACAGCTTCAAGTTGTAAAACTTGCTCTAAATAGGTTGGTATTTCTTTTGAGTTATATTCTGAATTGCTATAATTTCTAACAATTGTTTTGTCATTCATAATGGTTTTTGGTGAACTTCCGAAAAAGTCTTCCAATGCGTAATCCATAGGTTTTACACCTGTAGTTTTCGATTCGAATGTAAATCTGTGATCATTGGTAACTACACCTACTTCATACATTGGAGAACGTTCTCTATCTGCAATTCGTTGTAAGATGTCCATGTTTTTCGCACCAATTACTAATCCCATTCTTTCTTGAGATTCGTTTCCGATGATTTCTTTAGCAGAAAGCGTTGGATCTCCAACTGGTAATTTATCTAAATCGATTAATCCACCTGTTTCTTCGACTAATTCTGATAAACAATTTAAATGCCCACCCGCACCATGATCGTGAATAGATACAATAGGGTTGTTATCACTTTCCACTAAACCACGAATAGCATTTGCGGCACGTTTTTGCATTTCTGGATTAGAACGTTGGATCGCGTTTAATTCAATTCCTGAACCAAAAGCACCTGTATCTGCTGAGGAGACCGCAGCGCCACCCATTCCAATTCTATAATTTTCTCCACCAAGAATGACAATTTTATCACCTTCTTGCGGTTTCTTTTTTATGGCTTGATCTAATTTTCCGTAACCAATTCCACCCGCTTGCATGATTACTTTATCGTAACCAATTTTGCGATTTTCTTCTTCGTGTTCGAAAGTTAAAACCGAACCAGTAATTAATGGTTGTCCAAATTTATTTCCAAAATCTGAAGCTCCATTCGAGGCTTTAATTAAAATATCCATTGGTGTTTGATACAACCAAGGACGTTCTTCCATGGCGCCTTCATACTTGCGATTGTTTGTTAATCTTGAATAAGAAGTCATATAAACAGCGGTTCCTGCTAAGGGTAATGAACCTTGTCCACCAGCCAATCGGTCACGAATTTCTCCTCCAGAACCTGTTGCAGCTCCGTTGAAAGGCTCAACTGTCGTTGGGAAATTGTGCGTTTCTGCTTTTAAAGAAAGTACAGAATCAAATTCTTTTTCTTCGTAAAAATCAGGTTTGTCTGCGCTTTTTGGTGCGAATTGAGTTACTTTCGGTCCTTTAACAAAAGCGACGTTATCTTTATAGGCCGAAACGATATCGTTAGGGTTTTCTTGAGATGTTTTTTTGATTAATTTGAATAAAGAAGTTGGTTTTTCTTCGCCATCTATCACAAAAGTTCCATTGAAAATTTTATGACGACAGTGTTCTGAATTGGCTTGAGAGAAAGCAAAAATTTCAGAATCCGTAAGTTTCCTACCTAATTTTGTAGCCAAGTTATCTAAATATTCAACTTCTTCCGAACTTAAAGCTAAACCTTCTTGTTTGTTGTAGGCATCAATATCATCAATTTCTAAAATAGCTTCTGGTTGAATAGCAATCGTAAAAATGTCTTGATGCAATTCCGCGTATTTTTGAAGCAACATCGGATCAAAATCAGTGAATTCAGCAGCTACTTTTTCGAATTCTTCAATTCTAATAATTCCAGAAATTCCCATATTTTGGGTTATTTCTACAGCATTGGTACTCCATGGCGTAACCATAGCGGCACGTGGTCCAACAAAAAAATCCGTAAGTACGGATTTTTCTAGGATATGTGCGTCGGCAAAAAGCCAATTGAGTTTTGAAATGTCTTGAGCTGAGATTTCGTTTTGCGTTTGTACTGCAAAAACGGTTTTACTTTGGTTTTCAAAGAAATGAATCATTGTTGTGTAGTTTGTTGTATTGCGGTGCAAATTTAAGCAATTAAGATTAAATTCTAAGCATAAAAAAAGCGGCAATTTTGCCGCTTTTAGTATTATTGAATAATGAGTTTTTTTACAATCTCGTTTGAGTCAATTTGTAATCTTACGAGATAAGTTCCTGGTGTGCTATTCGGGATCGTTATTTCAGATTGAGTGGTGTTTTCCAAACTGTAAATTTTTTGACCAAGGATGGAATAAATCGCAATTGAATAAGTAGTATTAGCATTGGTAATATTAAACGTTCCTCGAGATGGATTCGGATAAATTTCTACCGTATTTGTTGCTGTATTCATGCTATTTTTTGGAGTTTTACTCGCAGTTTTACTTCCTAAGTTAGAGCAAGTGTCTAATGCAAATACATCCCATTGTGTGGCTTTATTAAAAGTAGTTGAAGGTGCAGTTACGGTAGTTTTTCTGCGGATGGTTTCATCTATAGAGAAATTGGCAGTTCCACCATTAAAAGTTCCAATAATGTCAATAAGAACCCCGTTTTTAAACAAACCAACAGCGTCGTTTCCGTTAAAAGTCATCTCGGTTGCCGAAGTAGACAAGTTAGCTGAACTTGTAGCATAGCAACTAGAAGCCATTAAACTATTCACAATAGTATATTTTGCGCCATTTACTAGGGTTCCAGATAAAGTTAAACCTGTGCTCCATGCTCCAGCTCCATTGGTTTGTCTCTTGATACTATAGATTGACAAATTTACTGATATACCTGTTGCATTTGAAATCTCTAATGCTTTGTTGTTTGAAGAACCTTCAATGTATTCAGAGAAAAGTAAATCAGTTGCGGTGTTGTTCGAATTAGTTACCACAGTCACTGTATTACTCACACCAGAAAGATTTCCTGCTGCATCTTTTGCTCTTACAGTAAAGGCATAACTAGTAGCTGCAGTCAATCCTGTTATAGCTGTATTTAAGGTAGTAACTGTAGTTCTTAGTACGTTGTTTACATATACGTTATATCCTGTAACACCTATGTTATCTGTAGCTGCTGACCAACCTAGAGTAACAGAGGTAGTCGTTTTACTTGAAGAGATTAGGTTTAATGGTGTACTAGGAGCAGTAGTATCAGTAGTGCCACCTCCTGTAGTTCCACCCCAAATAGCTGCTACATAAGATGGATTGTCAATAAAAGGATTTCTATTACCTTGTCGTGCATAAATAGCATTGTTTCGTTCTATTTCTCTGGCACTTACGGGATCATTTGCATGCCAAGAAAGTAGTACGTTTAAAAAGGCAGTAGTAAATACCTGGTTGCTGCTCCCATCAAACATAGCAAAAGGATAGCCAGCTACCGTATTTTCATAACGTGTAGCAAAATAAAAATACATACGAGCTATATCGCCTTTGAAAGCCGCTGCAGGTTCAAAAACAGTTCCAGTATATCCAGAAACAGCACTTGTGCCTAATTTACTTCCATTTAAAGTAGTTGTTGAAGCTGTTGCCACATTTCCGTGCGGAAAATTAGATCGTAAACCGTTTACTTTTCCATCAGTTGGTGGAATAAAATGGGCATCAGATACCATAGGTGCTGCCGAGTTAAATACTGATTGCGGAATCATGTGTTCTCTATTGTAGCAATCGCCCTCTACAGCGTAGGTACCACATTGCCCTGTTGTAAGGGTAAATGTATATGGATCAGTTCCATTTTGATTCTCAGAATACAAGTCGAAAATAGTGTTGTCATTTTCATTTTGATGGTCCCTATCCGATGTTGCATAAGTAGTCCATAATCCAGCATACCCTTGATCAGTATGGCCTTTTATTACATTGTATAGTTGGGTTTTTAAAGTGTATCCGGTTCCAGTTGCTGTACTATAATAGCCACTTGGTGCTTGTGCTGATGCAACAGATAAGAATAAGAATAATAATGCAGTGTAGATGTGTTTCATAATTACGTTTTAAAGTAGTTTGCTTTGTGTTTGTTTTAAATACCTTACAAGTTGTTTATGAGGATTTTAAGACGATGCAAATTTATAATTTTAAATAGCTTTAATGTTATGAAATTGTAAAGATAATTAGCGTTTTATTATACAATAGGGTTTAAAATTATCAAAAGTAAAATCATTCTTACTTTAATATGCGAATTTTGTATTTTTAATCCGTTAGCATATTTTATAGATTTTTTTTAGAATTCATTCTAAAAGAATATTTCTTACATCCTCTATTTTAAATCTTATACGATATTATAGTAGTATTTTAATTCTTGTTAAATTAAAAAAACATGGATATAAAAAAAGCGGCACTCAGTGCCGCTTGGTATCTTCTAGATTGCTCTTAATTTACAATCAATTTTTTTGTAAATGTTTTGCTTGAAGAAGTAATTTTAACAACGTAAATTCCTCTTTCAAGACCATTTAAAATTGCTGTGTTACTATTGTTAAAGTTTTCTTCAAATACTTTTTGTCCTATAATTGAATACACTTGAACAGAATATTTTTCGTTTTCACTTGGGAAATTAATCTTTACAGAACCATTTGAAGGGTTTGGATAAAGCAAAATTCCGTTGCTTTCAAAATCTTCGTTAGATAATGTTGTAACTGCGTGAGTACCTATTCCGTCACAAGTATTGCTTGCGAAAGAATCCCACTCTGCGGTTTTATCAAAAGTTGTATTAGGAGCAGTGATGCTTGGTTTTCTGCGTAGTGTAACATTTTCACCAAATTTTGCTGTACCACCGTTGAAAGTTCCAATGATGTCAATTAAAACACCATTTTTGAATAATCCCATAGGATCATCTCCATTAAATGCTTCTTGTGCAGATGATAAATTAGCGTTAGCTAAGGGATAACATGTTGTTGCCATCTGTGGATCAACTAAAACAAATACTGAACCCGAGTTTAATGTCCCAATTAAATTTAATCCTGTTGTCCATGCTCCAGCACCATTAGATTGTTTTTTAATGGAATATCCTGTTAAATCTACAGCAGCTCCAGTAAAGTTGGCAATTTCTAATGCTTTGTTAAAACTACTTCCTTCAACGTACTCAGAAAAGAATAGTTCTGTTGCTCCAGCACCGCCTGTTGGCGCAGCAGTAGTTGTACCTGTAACTGATCCACTTGCCGCAGATGAGTTTCTAGCATCATCTCTTGCTATGATGTAAAAGGTATAACCAGTTGATGGTAATAAGCCTGTTAGTGTAGTTGTTAATCCAGTTTGACTTGACTTTAACGTTCCGTTCATATAAATATCATATCCAGTTACAGCAACATTATCAGTAGCAGCGTTCCATGTAAGTGTTACGGTATTAGCAGTAGTGTTACTAACCGTTAAGTTTGTAACTACAGATGGAGCTTCTGTATCTGCAGGTTCTGTAGTCCAAACGGCAGCAACATAATTTGGATTGTCTATGTAAGGATTGCGATTATTTTGACGTGCATAAATGGCATTGTTTCTTTCTATTTCACGTGGACTTACTGGATCTAGATTGTGCCAAGAAATAAGTTGTGCTAAAAAGGCATCTGTGAATACTTTTCCAGTTGAGTTATTAAACATAGCGTAACTATAACCAGCAACAGTGTTTTCATAACGCGTTGCAAAATAGAAATACATACGGGCAATATCACCTTTAAATTCATCAATAGGTTCAAAAACTGGTCCGCTATATCCTGCAGTTGTACTAGCTCCTAGTTTACTTCCATTTAAAGTTGTTTCTGAAGCAACTACAACATTAGCATGAGGATAATTGGAACGTAGACCATTTACTTTTCCATCTGTTGGAGTAATAAAGTGTGCATCAGATACCATAGGCGACTGTTCATTGAATACCGATTGTGGTATAATATGTTCTCTGTTATAGCAATCTCCTTCTTTGGCGTAATTTCCACATCTTTGTGTTGATGCGATGCTATATGTATAAGGGTCAGTTCCTGCAGGGTTTTCTGAATACATATCTAATACTGTTCCATCTTTTTCAAAAAAATTATCTATGTCAGATGTAGAATAAGTTACATATAAGTCTCCATATGATAATGTGGTATGCCCTTTTATAATATTGTATAATTGTGTTTTAAGGGTGTACCCTGATCCCGTAGCGGTACTGTAGTATCCTGCTGGTGCTTGTGCAAAAACAGCAGTAAAAAATAATAGAAAGAACAAAGAGTAAATTTGTTTCATAATCTGATTTAAAGTTAGTTGAATTAAATTTGATTTGTTTTTGGTTTTAAAAATCGCCCAAAACTACTACTTATTTCTTAAATGTAGGTTTCCAAATCTTTAATTCAAATAAACTTTATTTTTTCAGAGCAGTAAAAAGCGTATGTATCTGACTTGTAATATTTTATTTGGGGAAAACTTTGTTTTGAAATGCACCTAAATCCGGCGGAAGTGTTCTCGTATTACCAATAATATCTTGATTTATAAGAAAAGACGCATTTCCTTTTGCGAAAGCCGCCGAAGTATCGTCAATATTCAATTTGTTTTTTGATACGCTCAAAAATTTAGGGTCTTTATTGAGTAGTATGGCTTTGTAATGTAAAGGATCTATATCAAATTGATACAAAGGATTTGTACTAGCAGTGCTGGAGCGGTTATCAAACTTAATCAAGCAGTTATTAAATTGGTATTCAAATGCAGCTGTTGTTTTTTTACTCAATGTCATTTCAGTTGCATATGATCCGTAAATAATACAATTATTAAATTGAGCTTTCGTAAGGTCTTTAGCCTCTGGAACAGCACCCGTAATAAAATTGCTTACAATCAAAGCTTGTTGCTGTGAACTATTCCAGTTGTTGTTAAAAGTACTATGTGTAAAAGTGTAACTACCTCCATAAGTACAGGCAAGGGTTGCCTGTCCTGCTGCATTTATAACAATATTTTGACCTTCAATTTTTGCGGTCTGCGCCAATATTCCGTAGTTGCTGCTGTTGTAAATTTGGGTATTCTTAATTTGAACTGTGGATCCGTCATTGTTTTGAATCAACAAACCTATGCTGGCATTTTTTATTGTTAAGTTTTCAAAGCTGTTGTTGGTACTGCCGCTGCTTAGCCATACAGTTCCCCATTGTCCGGGCACGTCAGCAAATGCGGGTTCTAGTCTATCACCTTCAAAAACAACTTCGTTTTCCATTTTTGGAGTTAAGGATTGTTTTCCTTTGACTTGAATAGATCCTTTGTTGGCTACCACAATCCCTGAATTTGCATGAAAATAAACACGAGCGCCAGCTTCAAAAATGGCTGTCTTTTCTGGAGGCACTGCGGCGTAACCATAAATTACATAGGGTTTTGTTTTGGTGAAAACCAATTCATTGCCATGTAGAGGATCATTTTCGTTGAGGTAAAAACCATTTATTTTTTCATTACCCACCGGAAGTGTTTCGGTTGTTCCATCAGAAAAGCGTTCGGGATATAAAAAAATAGCATCTTGAACAAGCGTAACTAGTTCCACGTTTTGTTGATTGCTTCCGCTGTCAAATTCAATTTGATCAGTATATAAAAACGTATCTGAACTAACATCAGTAATTGCTGCGGTAGTTTCTATGAAAATAAATAAGCTGTCGCGCGCAAGTATGGGTACATTACTAAAAATTTTCCCATTATTTCCTTGTAAACCGTCTACCGTCATTCGGTATTTAGAATTCAAACCTTTGCCAAGTTTTATAGTAGGGATTGAAATATCATTTTTACTTCGGTTGTATACCTTTAGCATATAGGTACTTGAGCTGATATTTGAAAAAACAGTATCCAGATAAACGGTATCTTTTGAAAATTTTAAATCACCAGTACTTGCGATTGTTTCAAAATCAGATCGACAAGAACTGAAAGCAATTGTTAGTACACCAAGTAGGATAAGTATTTTGAAACGCATGGTAATTTTTTTGTAAAAATAACAAAAATCTATTTTGTAAAACATATTAACAATTGTATTTGCGCATTGCTAATGTTACTTTATTTATTTTTACATTTTTAAACCAACAATTATGACTTTCGATAAAGAGAAAATTTTAAACTACTGCAATCATGTTTCTAAAAACACTTTAATGCAAACGTTGCAGATTGAGTATGTGGATGCTGGTGAAGATTTCTTAGTAGCTACCATGCCAGTTAATGCTACTGTTCATCAACCTATGGGATTGTTGCATGGAGGTGCATCTGTAGCATTAGCAGAAAGTGTAGGGAGTGCTGCATCTATGATTTATGTTAATTCGGATGTTAGCGAAGTACGCGGAATTGAAATATCTGCCAATCATCTTAAAGCTAAAAGAGAGGGAATTGTTACCGCAACAGCCCGAATCATTCACCGCGGTAAGAGCATTCACTTGTGGGAAATTAAAATTACAGATGAAAATAACGCTCTTATTTCGCTTTGTAAATTAACTAATATGGTGCTTCCTAAACGTAAAACTACCGATAAGTGATGGACGAAATGTTCCAGAAAGTACAAGATCACTTGCTTGACAAGCTACCCTTTGTTTTGTACCGGAAACCCAATCAAAAAGAAATTACAGCTTATTTGCAACAAGAGGATACTTTATTTTCTGTTAATGATTTTACAGAAAAAGGATTCGTTATGTCATCATTTGATGGAGCAAATACGTTTTATATCCCTGAAGAAAAAGCCAAAAAAATCCAATGGAAGTGCCAAGAATCATTTATTGAAAATGTAGATAAAAGTGTTCCTTTTTTTGAAAGCAAAGAGAAAGAAGCTTTTGTAAGCTTAGTTAGTAAAGGGGTTCAAGCTGTTAATAATAAGGAGTTTGAGAAAGTAGTATTATCTCGAAATGAAATTATAGCTGTAGAAAATACAAGTATATTTGAGATTTATGAATCCTTGGTGTACAGTTATCCTACCGCCTTTGTCTATTGTTTTTATCACCCAAAAATAGGCACTTGGCTGGGTGCAACTCCAGAATTACTTTTAAATGTAAAAGAGGATGTTTTTAACACCATTTCACTGGCAGGAACTCAAAAAGATGTAGGTGCTCCAACTGTTTTTTGGCAAAACAAAGAAATTGAGGAGCAGCAATTCGTGACTGATTTTATTGTTTCAAAATTAAAAAACGAGTTGGAAGCAGTTACAGTGTCTAAACCCTACAGTATTCAAGCGGGTTCTTTGTGGCATATCAGGACAGATATCTCAGGTAGAATTACACCAGTAACATCATTTGAAAAGATAATTCAAGTCTTACATCCTACACCAGCTGTATGTGGCTTACCAAAGGAAAGTTCCAAAAAATTTATTCTTGAAAACGAAACTTACGATAGGCAATTTTATACGGGTTTTTTAGGTGAGTTGAATTGTGATGTTGATAGCGGTCAACAAAACGCTGATTTATATGTAAATTTGAGATGCATGCAAATTAAAGCTAATGAACAGGATATGGTAAATAAGCAGAATTTAAAACAAGTGGTTTTGTACATGGGTTGCGGTGTAACGAAAGACAGTATTCCCGAAAAAGAGTGGGAGGAAAGTGTCAATAAATCCATGACCATGAAAAAAGTATTGCAATCATTATCATAGAAAATTAATAATAACAAAAAAGTATGAAACTAGACATATTAGCCTTTGGCGCTCATCCAGATGATGTAGAGTTAGGATGTGCAGGAACTATTTTAAAAGAGATCTCACTGGGTAAAAAAGTAGGTATTATTGATTTAACTCGTGGAGAGTTAGGTACGCGTGGCTCTGCAAGTATTAGAGATCAAGAAGCGGCAGCTGCAGCAAAAATACTTGGCGTAACTGTACGAGAAAACTTGGGGATGCGTGATGGTTTTTTTGTAAATGACGAAACGCACCAATTAGAGATTATAAAGATGATTCGGAAATACAAACCTGAAATAGTGTTGTGTAATGCCGAAGACGACCGTCACATTGATCATGCTAAAGGAAGTAAGCTGGTGTCTGATGCTTGTTTTTTATCTGGGTTAGTTAAAATTGAAACTAGTCTAGAAGGAGAATTGCAAACGGCTTGGCGCCCAAAACTGGTATATCATTACATACAATGGAAAAATATCGTTCCGGATTTTGTGGTAGATATTACAGGTTTTACGGATTTAAAAGTAGAATCAATATTGGCTTATAGTTCTCAATTTTATGACCCTAATTCTAAAGAACCAGAGTCGCCAATTTCAAGTAAAAACTTCCTAGAAAGTTTAAATTACCGTTCTAGAGATTTGGGTAGGCTTACGGGCGTAGATCATGCTGAAGGTTTTACGGTAGAAAGATATTTGGCTGTCAATAGTTTAGGTGATTTGATCTAAAAAGGAATCAAATTTTTTAAAAAAAGTTTTGAAAAACGTTTGCAAAAGTAAACTTTAGTTGTATCTTTGCCACCGCTAAGCAAATGGTGGTTGTAGCTCAGCTGGTTAGAGCATCGGTTTGTGGTACCGAGGGTCGCCGGTTCGAACCCGGTCATCCACCCAAAAAAGCAAAAGCCTCGAAGAAATTCGAGGCTTTTTTTGTATCTATAATTCAAATACATTTTGTGAGATTTAAAAAGATTATAGAAGGTGTTTTTCTGATGTCTTGGTGTAGTGAGTTCTTTGTTTTTCTAATGGCTTAAAACAGGAATTAAACCGCATTTAGTAGATCTGAATAGTTAAGTTTGCTTTGGAAGAAAAGCAATCTGTTTTATGTTTTATAAATGCTTAGGAAGTACGGTGTATACTGCTAGATTGCTTTGTGTTTTTAAAAAAAAAAATACGCCTCAAAGTACTTCGAGGCGTATTTTTTTTGCACAAGGGATAGTAGTGAAAATCCTCCCGATTTTTTTCGGGAGATTGTAACGTATAGCCCGACCTTGCTGTAACGCTAGTGAAAGCAAGGATGTGCCCTAGAGATTATTATTTTTTATCTACTACGGGTCTGTTTTCTCTATTTGCGAGTTCCCATGCTATTGCAAATGCATATTGAGCTCTTTTAGTAAGTGCATCATATTCAATTTTGTCAGGACTATCTGTAGGTTGGTGGTAATCTGCATGTACTCCATTAAATAAGAAAACGGAAGGGATTCCAAATTTCGCAAAATTATAATGGTCAGAGCGCTCGTAAAAATGATTAGGATCTTTAGGATCGTTGAATTTATAATCTAAGTTTAGGTTTGTGTATTTAGTATTTGCAGCAGCGCAAATGTTGTCTAAATCTGTCGAAAGTCGGTTTGCTCCGATAACATACACATAATTATTGATGTCTGCGTGTTCCTTATCTCTGCGGCCAATCATGTCGATATTGATGTTGGCAATGGTATTTGCAATAGGGAAAAGTGGATTTTCAGAGTAGTATCTGGATCCATGCAAGCCGTGCTCTTCGCCTGTTACGTGTAAAAACATAATAGAGCGCTTTGGACCGTGGCCGTCTTTTTTTGCTTTTTGAAAGGCTTGAGCTATTTCAAGTAATGCTACAGTTCCTGAGCCATCATCATCAGCACCATTGTAAATTTCTCCGTTTTTAGCACCTACGTGGTCGTAATGTGCTGATATGACCAATACTTCATTTGGTTTCTCTGAACCTTCAATGTAGGCCCAAATGTTTTCAGAGTCTGGTAGATTTTCATTGTATTGCGCGTTCAAGAAAGCAGCTGGGATTTTTTGATAGTAATCAGTTGCAGCTGTGGGAAAGCCAATATTATTTTTTTTGTACTCATCGATGAGGTAGTTTCCCGCTTTTTTTTGACCAGCAGAGCCTGTTTCTCGGCCTTCCATTTCATCTGAAGCTACGATGTATAAATGAGTTTTCAGCTCCTTTTCGGTTATGGTTTTTAAATAAGCGGTAGGCTCCACGGGCGTGGTAATGTTTTGCTGACTGGAGCAACTAAGTGTAAATGTGGTAATGATACCAAGAATAGCAATTTTTTTCATTTCATTGTTAATTAATAGAGAGTATACAAACAGCGTTATTGAAAAAATAACGTGTACGAAGTTACTAAAAAATAATAATTTTTTTTTGATAAATTAGTGAAGTAATAATATTATGAGTAACGACTTATAGAGTTTATGAAGTTTTTTTGCGCTACATAGACTTAAATCGTATGAGATGCTACAATTAAGTATTTTTTTTCTATTCTAACAATCCACATTAGTGATTGATTTGGTTTTGAAAGAATATTTTAGGCATAAAAATACAGTATAAATTCAATTTTTATATTTTACATCCAATATAAATGTAAAAAAAACTGAATTTATACTGTATTTTAAACAGATTATTCTATAAATTATTTCAATACGTCTTTTAAGAAAACGTTCATACGCTCCCAAGAACGTTTATCTGCTTTCTCATTGTAGGCAGCTCCTTTTGAATTGTCATTGCCAGCTTCAGGATCTGAAAAAGCGTGAACCGAATCAGCATAATAGATCATTTCCCAATCCGCTTTTGCAGTTCTCATTTCTTGCTGAAAAGCAGCCACTTCAGCAACTGGAACATAAGGGTCATCAGCACCATGAAGTACAAGGACTCTTGTTTTGATAGGGTTAGTGGTTCTAGAAGCATCGCGGCCTAAGCCACCGTGAAACGAAACAACACCTTGAAATTTCATACCAGCTCTAGCAGCTTCAAGAACTCCAGTTCCCCCAAAACAGTATCCTATAACAACAATATTATCAGGATTTGCGCCTGCTTTTACTAATTGGTCTAGTGCTAATTGAATGCGTCTTTGATAATCGCCTACATTGTTTTTGTAAAAGCCAGCTTGTTTTCCTGCTTCTTCAGTATTCTTAGGATAATTGCCTTCACCGTAAATATCAGCAACAAAGGCATAATACCCCATTTTTGATAATTTTTCAGCAGATTGTTTAGCATGGGTATCAATACCTTTCCAAGCAGGCAGGATTAAAAGTCCAGGTTTTGTTTTTGTTGCTTTTTTAGGTGCAACCGCAAGGCCATTTAATTTTTGAGCACCATCAGTATATGCTACGGGCTTTAATTGAGCCTGAGCACCAGTGGAGCATAGTAGAACGCCAATAAGGGCTAAAAAAATGTTTTTCATAGTAGTATTTATTAAGGATTGCAAATTTCTGATTTAATTATGCTAGTTTGCTTTATCTAATATCCTATTATCTTATATCAGTATTTTTAAATCTTATAGTAGTTAATCCATGGCTTATTCCCCAGGATGATACGTTTTTTCAGCATGTTTCAATACGTCTTCTTTGTAAAACAAAACCTCTTTGAATTGTCCCTCTTGATATCTTTTGGCTTGATCAAAAAAATGTTTTGAGGTAGGATTGCCGCTATTTCCTCCCGCAAGTAATGATTTTGCTTTGATTTTTGTGCCGAATTCCACCGCACATACAAAACTATTGCCGTTGCTACCGTAGCGTTTTTTGGTATCTTTTTGAAAACTACTTTTGAATGCTGGTAGGCTTCCCCAAACTGCAGGTCCAAAACCAATTGGCAAACTTTCTTGCGCGTCATCATAGTCTAATGCTAGAGCGCCAGAGGTTCTTTGAAAACGGTTGATCTGACCCCACGGAATTTCCCAAGAACCAAATTTGTTTTTTAAATCGCTAAGAACTTTTTGTAATGGGGGAAGCAAATCATTTTGTTGTGCATTTTTCAAAAATTGAATAGTGTTTTGCACCTGATCTAATTCGCCTTCGTTAGTATATACTTTTTGAATTATAGGTTCTAATTGATAAGCCCATTCTACGGCAAGTGTTGTTGCTACTGAATTTTCATGAGCATAATAATTCCAATTTTTCAAAACAGTTATGGGAGCAATGAGTTCATCATAAAGTGGTGTATTGGTTTTGATGTTCTTTTCAAAACTGGAAATCAATGCTGGAATCAAAAATTCGAATACGGTTAATTTAGTGTCATAACCATCCGCAATTACACGGTCTAAAGTATACTGATTCCCTTTGCTTAACAATCGTACGGCATTGAGTCCTCTAAAATTTTCACCATCAGGTGCCATATAAGGTGGGTAATTTTCGGGTTTTGGACTGTTTGTTCCTGCAACAGTAAAGGGTGTAGAGTTGCAGTTTTGCAACCATCCGTTTTCAGGATTGTAAGAGTGTACAATTTCTGAAACCTCGTGCAGTCCTTTCCATTGTGTTGCGGTTGTTGTTCCGTCTACTACTTTTGACCAATTCAATTTAGGATCTCTTATTGGGACAAAATTTCCATGCCAGTAAGCTATATTTCCTTCTTTGTCGGCATAGACCGTATTGTTCGAAGTGTTGGCTTTTATATCCATTGCTTTTTTATAGTCTACAAAATTTTTGGATTTAGTTCGAATCCAACTTTGTTCTAAACTTTTTACAGAGCGATTGAATGATTTCAAGCTGATCCACTTTCCATTTCTTTTAGCCATAATGGGGCCGTGGTTGGTGAAATAGGAGGTAAATGTTTTAGGAATTAATTTTCCGTTTTCAAGGTACTTGATGGTTATTTTTTTTTCGACAACGGGTAGGAGTTGGCCGTTATATTCATAAAATAGTTTCTTATTTTTAGTCACGATATTTTCTGCATACAAATCGGCTACATCCACATTTGATGATGTGTGCATCCAACCGCAATTTTCATTAAATCCTTGGTAAATAAAAAATTGTCCCCACGTAACCGCACCATAAGCCTGCAAACCTTCGTCACTACTGATTTGTATTTCGGGTCTAAAATAAAACGTAGTATGCGGATTAATGTATAATATAGCATTTCCAGATACTGTTTTTGATGGTGCAATAGCAAAACCGTTTGATCCAGTTTGCACATTAATTTCACGTTCTACATAGGCGATCTTATCACCTCCTGAGCCGTAAAAAGATTTAAGTTCACTTGTCGTAAGTCCTCCCGTGCTAATTGCTCCAATGCTCCCATCAGTCCACAGCAGTGGAAACCAAGGCTCAAAATGGGTTAATAAAGCTGGTCGTACTTCAGGGTGTTTGTATAGGTAATAGTTGATGCCGTCTGCATAACTGTTGAGTAATTTTTGTAACCAAGGTGCCGCTTTTTTATAGTCAGCTTTTGCTTCATCAATGTCTATGAGTAATTTGATTTCTAGATCATTGTAGAGAAATTCTTGTCCTTTTACTTCGGAAAGTCGCCCAAGTTTTTCGATGTAATTCATCTCTACACGTTGAAAATCATCTTCGCATTGGGCATACAGCATTCCAAAAACGGCATCGGCATCAGTTTCGCCATATACGTGCGCAATTCCCCAATTGTCTCTAATTATGGTTACTTGTTGCGATTGCTTTTGGAGTCGTGCTTGCTCTGATGGAGTAATTTTTTGAGCAAAAAGAATACTAGAACTTAAGAAGCATAGTGCAACTGTACTGTAAATATTGAAATATTTCATTTTTTTTTTACTTTTAAAGGCTTACATTTCGTTTGAATGCGCAACCCAATTCAATTATCGAATCTGTCTTGGCAATTCCAGGTATTGTATCGATTTTTTCATAGAGTACGCGTCGCATGTGCTCATGATCCTTTGCAATAATTTTGATGTACAAAGTAAAAGATCCTGTAATATAGTAGCACTCTGTAATTTCAGGTATTTTTTTGAGTTCTTCAATTATGCGATCTGAATCTTGGTCCTTATTTAAGGTAATACCAGTAAAGGACCCCCAATCGTAACCAATTTTCTTTTCGTTAATAATAGGTTTTATCCCCGTAATGATACCATGATCAATCAGCCTATTAATGCGCTGGTGTACCATGGTATTTGATATTTTCAAAGTACTAGCTATGGCAGAATAGGCCATGCGTCCGTCTTTTTCTAGTTCTTTAATAATATTGACATCAAACTCGTCTAATATATCCATGTTGTTAAAAATTAAAATTGATGCAGCTGTATTGGTATAAAAGTACATATTTTTATTGACTTCAAAAAAAGCTAAAATTGATTTATAGTACTTTAATATGACTTAATTTCGGTCTAAATTAAATAAATATTTTTAATTATTAGCTTTTTTAAAGTCAAAAACATTAATTTTATTGGTAAATTAAAAAATAATGCTAGTTTTGTACTCTTAAAATGTAAATCCTTAAGCTCATGACACATACAGAACAAAACCTTTCGTTAAAATCGGAAGCATTAATTGCTAAAGAAAATCAATATGGAGCGCACAATTATCATCCTTTACCTGTAGTTCTAGAAAGAGGCGAGGGCGTTCATGTTTGGGATGTTGATGGTAAACAATATTACGATTTTTTATCTGCTTACTCAGCTGTGAATCAAGGTCATTGTCATCCAAAAATTGTAGGTGCAATGATCAAACAAGCACAAACACTAACATTGACTTCACGTGCTTTTCATAACGATCAATTAGGTCCTTTTGAAGAATATGTAACGAAGTATTTTGGTTTTGATAAAGTATTACCCATGAATACTGGTGCCGAGGCGGTTGAAACAGCTGTAAAACTGTGCAGAAAATGGGCTTATGAAGTAAAAGGAATTCCAGAAAATCAAGCACAAATCATTGTTTGCGAAAATAATTTTCATGGTCGTACCACTACAATTGTATCGTTTTCTAATGATGAAAATGCACGTAAAAGCTTTGGACCGTTTACCGCTGGATTCATCAAAATTCCTTACGATGATGTTGATGCGTTAGAAGCTGTCTTGAAATCAACAACAACAACTATTGCTGGATTTCTTGTGGAGCCTATTCAAGGCGAGGCTGGAGTTTATGTTCCAAGCGAAGGGTATTTGGCAAAAGCCAAAGCATTATGTGCAGCACACAATGTATTGTTTATTGCGGATGAAGTGCAAACTGGAATAGCACGTACAGGAAGATTGCTAGCTACGTGCGGTAATTGCGATTGTAAAAAAGGTTGCGAAAACACGCCAGAAGTAAAACCAGATATATTGATTTTAGGAAAAGCAATTTCAGGTGGGGTTTATCCAGTTTCGGCAGTTTTAGCAAATGATGCTATCATGAACGTGATTCAACCAGGACAGCACGGATCTACTTTTGGAGGAAATCCTATTGCTGCAGCGGTTGCCATTGCTGCACTTGAAGTTGTAAAAGATGAAAATTTAGCGCAAAATGCGGCTTATCTTGGTGAAGTTTTAAGAAATGGATTAAATGAAATTGCTGCACGAAATCCTATCATTACCTTAGTGAGAGGAAAAGGACTATTGAATGCGATTGTTGTAAATTGTGACGAGGAGTCTGATCTTGCCTGGAATATTTGTATGAAGTTTAGTGAATACGGTTTATTGGCTAAGCCAACACATGGAAATAAAATTCGTTTTGCACCACCATTAGTGATTACAGAAACACAAATTCACGAATGCTTAGCGATTATCGAACGAGCATTAAATGATTTTAGATAACATACAGAACCATGGGGAAAACAATAAAATTAATAAAGAACAGATCTGATATAGGTGCCGGAACGCGCGGGTCTGATTTGGGTATTGATGCCATAGAAATTGCTGCTATAAATCAAAACAGTGATTATTTCAACCGCTTTTTGTTTGAAGATGTTAAAACACACAATGAAACTATATATGATAAGGACCGTAGCTCTAGTGCTAAGCGAATTGAACATGTTTTAGAACAGTGTATTAGAGTAAACAATGTGGTAAAACAAAGTATTGTTGAGAATTACTTTCCAATTGTTTTGTCAGGAGATCACTCGTCAGCTTTGGGAACATTAAGCGGAATAAAAGCGGCTTATCCAGAGCAAAATATAGGAGTTTTTTGGATTGATGCGCATGCGGATTTGCATTCTCCTTATACATCACCTTCTGGAAATATTCACGGAATGCCTTTGTCAGCGGCACTTGGAGATGATAATTTGAGTTGTCAAAATAACGAAGTAACTCCCGAAACACATCAGGACTGGGAGGAAATGAAAAACATTGGTCATCAAGGTCCAAAAGTTTTACCTGAAAATCTAATCTATTTTGGGGTTCGTGATACTGAGGAAGAGGAGGACAAGCAAATCGAGAAATTAAAAATCAAGAATTATAAAGTTGACGAAGTCAGGTATCGAGGTTTGCAAACTTGCGTTACTGAGGCTTTAGCAAAAGTTGCTCATTGCGAGGTTTTGTATATTTCTTTTGATGTAGATTCTATGGATTGTGATATGATTTCTTATGGTACAGGTACACCAGTTGCTAAAGGATTTGATCAGTACGAAATAATCGCAATCATAAATCAAATCATCCAAACGAAGAAAGTGGTTTGCGTTGAATTTGTTGAGGTCAACCCTTTATTGGATACAAAAGGAAATAAAATGGCCGAAACTGCTTTTGAAGTTTTAGAAGCAATTACTCCAAATTTAATGAATGTACATTTATAGTCCAATAAAATAGATTTTAAAGCATCTATTTTAAAATAAGATGCTGAAGGTTTTTTCTATATTATATACAAAGGCTTGATTTCAAATTTTATTGAAATCAAGCCTTTGTTTTTCAATCTTTTTTTATACGTAATTTGATTACCCCAATATTTTCGAAAATAAAATTTCTAAGTTATCGGTGGGTACTCAACCGATAGGTACATTAATCTTTTCTAGAGGTTTCACTATGATTTTATTCTTGAAAAAACATAAAACAATTCAGTTGCAATTTGTAAACTACGTTCCTCATATTTTTCTGCTTGTTGTGGTGTTTGATCAAATGCTTTAGGATCTTCATAAGTAATCGGAATTCGTTTTTCAGCACCAGCAATAAAAGGGCAGTCGCCATCTGCTTGGGAACAAGTCATAATAGCTGCAAATTCGCTTATTGGATTAAAGTCGGCATCATAAGTTTTAGAAAAACCAATAATTGGATGTTCATTTTTCCCATATTTTATAGCATAAATAGGATTGTTACCATCTGCAATTTTTTTAACTTCAAAACCAGATTTTTCTAATGTCTTGGTCACCATCTGAAATAAAGCCGTTGCTTCTGTACCACCAGAATAGCAATCTACATTTTGTATCTTAAAATGTGCCGCAGCAGTTTGCGCCCAAACCTGTGATAAATGGCTTCTTCTGGAATTATGAGTGCAAATAAAGTTTAGTCTAACTTCTTGTTGATTATTAACTTTTGTTTGAATATGATCAATAAGTAGTTGCAAAACACTTTTTCGATCAGTCAAAATGTTTTCGAAATCAAAAGTACATATTACTTTTTCTAGCTTGGGAAATAAGATGGGTTTAATGGGTTCCATTTTACAGTTTTAAAATTTAGCAACAACCTCCGCCTGGAGAACAGCTAGTGGTTTGACTTTGAATCTCAGACAATTTTACTTTTTGTTTGTTGTCAGGAATTCCACATTGATCTTCAGCTAAACAAGCCGTTAATTTGTTTATTAATGTAAAAGCAGTTCCGTTGAAACCTAAATCGTATTTCCCTATAGTTTCAGCTTGATATTCTACCTCCACTTCATAATCCTGGATTCCGAGTACTTTTTCCGAAAGGGTGATGATATCCAAAAGTTTTTTGGGTTTTAAGCGGTGTTCAAAGTCATTAGCATCCCATAATTGAAAATTAACAACGGTTTCATTTCGAAGCTTCCCGCCGCAGTCAATAAATTTTTTAGTGATTAAGCCTACTTCGGTTACATGAAAATGTTCTGGAACATAAGTACCGTTTGGTAATACAAAAGCAACATTTTCTAACGTGCTTAACTCATTTTTTACTTCTGATAATTTCATTTTTCTAATAATTAAATTAACAACATTGATTTTTCTTATTTTCTAAATAGGTATTGATGTGATCAAAAAAACTTTTTATAGAGTTAAAACCCTCTTTATTGATACAATAACAAATAGCATTCCCTTCAATATTACCTTTTATAAGACCGGCATTTTTGAGTTCTTTTAAATGTTGCGAAACCGTAGGTTGGGCCAGAGGGAGTTCATTTACAATGTCACCACATATACAGCTATTCACTTTTAGAAGATGTTGTACAATAGCAATTCTCGCAGGATGCCCTAAGGCTTTCGCCAATGTTGCTAATTCGTTTTGTTCGTCTGTAAAATGTTCCGACTTGGTAATACCCATGGCTATATATTTATATTGCAATATTACGATAACAATAAATATGAAACTTCAGAATCATTAGTTTTATTTCCAAATAGCCAATTTTATTGAGGGCGTTCCCCTTTTTGTAATCCCTTCCGCAGTAGCTTCAGGAATTGCAAAAGGGTCGGGCTCTTCGCTGCAAGTCCTCGTTCCTTCCTTTAGGTCGTCACTGTGGGCTTTCCGCTGCTATCCCTAACGCGGTTTGTGAATGTAGAGGACGTTTTTCTTGGATAAGTATGAAAACTACCTATATATTATAATTGTTTATCATGGTATAGGTAGTAGCTACATATAATGTCGTTTGATGTTAATGTTGTTATCGTAGTAAATGGTAGTATCTATATATAATGGTATATGATTTTATAATTGTTACTATAGTAAACGGTGGTGTCTACATATAATAGTATTTGATGTTGTAGTAATAAATAGTACTACCTATATATAATAGAGGTCGTTGTATGTAGAATGTAATGAAATGCCCATCAATGCTATGATTTCACAGTAAAACTATCTTAATTCAAATTAGCTGAAAAAAAGTTTATGCTTTAAGAGTCGTTTAATCAGTGCTTTAGTTTAAAAGTTAAGAAAAGATTAAAAAAAGGTTCAAAAAAAGCTTGTAAAAGCGAATAAAGGTTGTAGTTTTGCACCCGCAATGACGCAGACGTTCTTTAAATGATTGGCAAGAAAAACAAAGTGATTAGAGATTTACTCTTTAAAAAAACTTTAAAAAAAGCTTGTGAGATTTAAAAACGAAAGTTATCTTTGCACCCCGCAAAACAACGGAAGTTCCTTGAGAGATTGATAAGAGAAAGAGAAGCAAACGAGATAAAAATTATCTCAAAAAAAACTTCAAATTTTCTTGCCAGTTAAAAAAAGAATAGCTACTTTTGCACCCGCTTTGAGAAACAAACGAAAGGCGAAAAAATAGTAAGAACACGTTCCTAGACATATTGAATTGACAGCCGTTTTGTTCGCAAGAACAGAACATAAAGAATAAGAGTAATAGAATCGGAAGATTTGAAAAAACCACTAGAATTTAGTCGAATAACAATAGCTTGATTTATCAAGCAAACAATATACGA